>DASXGW010000010.1 GCA_036488875.1 Candidatus Baltobacteraceae bacterium
CGGGTACCTATCCGGGATACGCTTCCGCGACACTCGGCATCGGTACGCCGGTGTTCTATCACCAAGCGCAAGTCGAAGTCGGCGGCGCGACGCCCGATCGTAACTTCAGCTGGTACGCCGGCTTTAGCGGTTACAATCAGGCCTACCGCTTCCTGACCCAAGACAACGGCGCTCCGTTCGAAACTCCCAACAACATCTTCTCGGGCGGCGGCAGCGGCGGCGGCTTGTCTTACGCCGGCTGTTCGACGTTCACGTGTCAAGGCGTCAAGACGAGCTGTCCGGCGAACGCGCCGGCCTTCAACGCCACGACGCCGCCGCAAGGCTGCTGGGGGTTCTACAGCGGCAACGGCGCCAGCACGTCGATGGTCACCGACCGCGAGGACGTCATCAACCTGCACTTCGGCATTCCAAAGAAGAACGGTATGCGCGACGACATTCAGGTCTTATGGAGCGCATCAGCCCTGGGTAACGACTCCGATAGCTCGTTGGCAAATCTCGGCGGAACGGTCAACCAGTTCTTCTACACCTATGCCGGCGCAAAGTACGCGCCACCCACCTGTGGCCAGACCGTAACGGTTGCCGGATGGGCGGGACTCACCAGCCCCGGGTGCGTGCCGTCAGTACGCCCGGCGCTCGGAGCGTATTTGCCGTACGCAGACCAAGTGGTCTACAACCTGCCGTTCGGTACGCCGATCGCGAGCAGCGCATCGAACTTCATCACGCCGTCGATCTACAAAGCGCCGAGTACTCCGGCGCACGCGTTCGGCGGACCGATCGATCCGTACGACAACTCGCTGCAGACGTACGAAAACGACACCGGTATCGCAAAACTGCAATACACCTACGCGCTGAGCAACTCGGCATTTCTGCGCGCCTACGGGTACACGTTCTACTCGGATTGGCTCCAGAACGGTCCGATCTTCGGCGCAACCGGTGAATTGACGGCGTCGCTGCCGTCAGCTCAGTACGACCTCATGACCCACAGCGTCGGCGGGGCGCTCGACTTCAACGATCAGATCAACGACCAAAACCTACTCACGGCCGACTACAACTACACCCAAGCCGGCGTGATCCGCTTCAACAACTCGTCGGCGATCGCCGGCGCAGGCACGACGCCGATCGGCTACATGGCCGGCGGCAAGTGCTACGACGCGCATAGCGGTAAAGCACAGCCGTGCTTGAGCAGCACGTACTACGACGTCGCGCTTGGAGCCTCGGTCCATCCGACGCGCGTCTTCACGCCGGGTCAGACCGGCGTCGGGGGGAACGGGTCGACGTGCGACAATCCCGCCGGCGGATTCCCCGAACCCTGCGGCTGGGTAAGCAATGCCATCGCCGGTCCGACGGGCTTTGCGAACGGCAACGCAACGTGGGACACGCTATGGAATAGCGACGTCACCGGTTCGCTCAATACCGTCAAGCCGCAGTTCTCAAACGCGTCGCTCAGCGACCAGTTCCGTCCGAACGACAAGATCATGATCAACGCGTCGCTGCGGTACGACAACTTCACCTACGGGCTTCCCAATCCCACGGGTGGAGCGGACGCGTTCTACGCCAATATGACCGCGAACTACACGTGCGTGCAGGCTGCGAACAACGCAGTCTTCACGACACCGTTGCAAGCCGGTCAACCGGTGCCGGCCCCCGCGGAGTATATTCTCGGGGACTGCAACCAGGGCGTTAGCAAACTGACCGGTCTGCCTGCTAAAGGTTGGGTCCATCCCAACGGTGTGACGCAGGACGGCGTATCCGCGCCGAACTTCACGGCGTCGTCGCCCGGGTCGTACTCACTCGACTACTGGCAACCGCGCGTTTCCGCAACCTTCACCGAATCCCCGGACACCGTGTGGCGCTTCTCGGCCGGCCGTTACGCCGCGCCGCCGATCTCCGCATCGGTGCAGTATCTGAGCGCCTCCGGTGACGACCGCTCGGTGTGGAACAACACGATGAACCTGGGCTTCTACTCGCCGTTCCATCCGATCCCGGGTATCACGTCGGCGCAGTACGACTTGTCGTACGAACGCCACATCACCGGCACCGACATGAGCTTGAAGCTCACGCCCTACTACACGTGGGTGAACGACTGGCAGCAGACGTCGTTCATCGGGGCGAATTTCGCGAGTCAGGTTCCGGTCGGCGCGAACCGCGACTACGGTGTCGAGTTCCAGTTCACCAAGGGTGATTTCAACCGTCCGGGCCTTTCGGGCTTGTTCAGCTTCACGTATACGAACTCGAAGGTTATGTTCCAAAACGTGGGTCTGAGCACCGGCGGTACCATTCCGAACCAAACGATCCAGCTCAACGAGGCGATTGCGCAGTACAACGCACTCACGAAGGCCGGCGGCGGCGCCCCCTGTTATAAGGGAGGCGTTGGGGTGGCTTGCACCGCGCATCCAAATCACACGTTCAGCGTGATCAGCAACCCGTACTATAACCAGCCCGAACAAGGTCTGCTCGACCCCAACGGCTGGTATAACCCCTACGTAACGGCGATTGCCCCGAATCTCAACGGTGCCGTGAACAGCTACATCTCGCCGGCAACGGCTACGCTGCTGCTCAACTACCGTCACAGCAAATGGGCGATCACTCCGAGCGTGCAGTTCCAGGCCGGTGCTTGGTACGGCAGCCCGTTGGACATCAACGGCTACGACCCGCGTGCTTGCGAGTTCAGTTCGCTTCACGACGGGATCGCAACCGCCAATCCGCATCAATGCGATGTGCTCTCCCTGACCGCGGGGAGTCTCGGACCGCTCGGATACCTCTACATCCCCAACCCGCAGACCGGGCACTTCTCGGCCATCGGCTCGTATGAAGCACCGGCGATTCTCACCGGAAACCTTCAACTGACCTACGACGTGAGTCCGAAGATCAAGCTGACGGCGACCGGAACGAATCTGTTCCGTTCGTGCTTCGGTGGAACGCCGGAGCCGTGGACGGCGGCTTATCAGCCCTCGCCGTGGACGTGCGGTTACACGCCGGCCGGCGGTCTCCTCAATACCACCACCTATCCGGCCAACTTCTACAACGGTAAGGGCATCACGGATGCCAAAGCCAACGGCGGAGTCGTTACTCCCTGGACGCAAAGCTACACGCCGAGCACAGGGAACAACGGCGCCATCGGCGGCCTCGTCACCCCGTGGAACGTCTACGTAAACGCGCAGATCAAGATCTAGCATCTCGATCGTCGCGTTGAGTAGAAAAGGCCCCCGCGGTTGCGGGGGCCTTTCCTTTCCCTTATTCGTTAGGGGTTCAGGTCGAGATTAGATCTTGACCGTCGCCGTCACGAAGAAGTTGAACGGGCTCGACGTCGAGTTGCCCGTCGTCCCGTTACCGTTTTGGTTGTACGAACTGAAGATCGGTCCGTACGGGTACTTCACGAACTGCTGAATCTGCGAGCGACCGAAGTGACTCGGGTTGTACACGTTCCCAACAGGGAGAATCTCGCCGGCGAAGCCACCGAGGTTGTACGAGCAGATTGAACCGTTGTTGTAAGTCCAGGGCTCGACCGATCCGCCCCAGCAGGTGTTAACGATGTTGGCCAGCACACCGGTTAGATTGATGCGCGGGCTAACGTCATAGCTCAGCTGGAGGTTCAGGGCGATGTTGTTGGGTTGAATGAACGATCCCAACGCGTCGAACTGATTCGTGTACGTGTCGGGAATCGCGCCCAACTGGCCGCATCCGGCTGCGTCGTAACGACCGCCTCCGTTTGCACCGCTGACACCCGCAAGGGTGTGCCAGCAGCCGGCCGGGTCGATACCCGGGTTGACCAGCGGAGCACCATACCGCATTCCGCCTTCAAACTGCAAGGACGGAGTAACGGCGAACTTGTCGTGCTTATAGTTCAGCAGCATCGTCGCTACGTATGGAGCGCCAAAGGCCGCGTTCGCGGACTGCATTGCGCCTGGGAAGAGGCTGTAGGTCGGATAGTTGGCATCCAACGACCACAGCGTCTGCGGATTGGTCCAGTACGGGTTTCCAACGTCACCGGGGGTACATTTGTACACCGCGGCGCCGCCGGTTCCGGTTGCCCGGTTGAACGGCGTGTAGCACGGAGCCGCAGCGGCACCCGAGCTCGTCACACCGCAGAACGGGACGTGGTTGGGACCCAGCTTGCCGACGAACTTCCCGCCAGGCGCGCACGCCGCCGTATAGGCGTTGTACGACGAGATGGCTTGGTTGATCGTCGTCAACACGCTCGTACCGTACAAGCCGGACGCAAGCGTACCGTACTTGATGTACGAGTTGGTGTAGGCGAAGGAGAGCTGTCCCGAAAGGCCGTTACGCGAGAAATCGCCCTTCGAAATTTGGAACTCCACGCCTTGGCTGCGCTGGCCGCCGACGTCGAGACCGGAAACGAACCCGGTCTTCTGATCCAGGAAGAACTCCTGGTTCTGATCCTGCGTTTGACGCAAGAACGGCGTCAGCTTGAACGACCAGTCCGTGCCCTTGAGGTGGCTCTCCCACGAGAAGTCGTAGTTGAGCGAGTTCGCGGGCAGAATCGAACCGATCGGTGCGAAGCGACCGAACTTACAGAACGTGTTGCAGTCGTAGGACGCAACGTTGTCCTGCGCGCGGTTGTACTGTTGGAACGCCGTCACGGGACCTTGCGTGTACCGCCCCATCGAGAAGCGCAGAACGTTGTCCGGATTGATGGTGTAGGTGCCGCTCACGCGCGGCTGCCAGATCGGAAACGTGAACGCGCCCTGCGAGTTGGAGAAGTACGACGGAATGCCCGGGTTCGTCGTATTGGGTTGGTCTCCGCACGGTGCGCCCGGAGTGGTTCGTTGATACGGTGTGCCGGTGACCGTGTTGAAGCAGGTGTTCAGGTTGTAGGAGTTCACCCAGAACTGACGAGCATTCGGGCCTTCGCCGGCGTACAAGCCGGTATCGGTGTTCTGGCCGATGTAGGTGAAGTCGTCGAGACGAAGCCCGAGGTTGAGCAACCAACGGTCGCTCGGACGGAATTCGTCGGTCAACGACGACGAGAAGAACCGCGGCGTCACTGCGTTGTACGTGCGGCTCAGACCGTTTTCGGCCATGAGGTACGTACACTTCGTCGACGCCACATTCGGATCGACGCAACTGCCCGGGAGTGCCGGAGCTGCGCCGCTCTGAATGGTGCCGAACGAGACCGTGTTCTGGTAGTTCCCGTTCGGACCGGTGCAGGCCACCGGCTTTTGCTTGCCGGTGGAACCCGGCGTGAAGCAGTAGCCGTCGAGCGGATCTGCCGCATTGACGACCACGGCCGCGCCGCTGCCGACGCCGTAGAACGCGTTGTTGTCACGAACCGTACTCGACGTCGTGAACGATGCCTCGAAGCCAAGCAAGTTCTGTGTGTTGAACTGGTTCTGGTACTGCAAGCTGATGCCGCGCGTGTGTGAGGTCAGCTGGTAGTTCGGCGAACAGCAGGCGACGAAGTCGGCATACGTCGACTGCGGAGCGTTTTGGAGCCAGTCGCTGTAGTACGTGTAGCCGTACAGCCGCAGAAACGACGTCGAACCGATGTTCTTCGTGTACTGCAGCTTGACGATCTCTTGATCGTTCCAGATCGAGTCGCTTGCCGTATCCGGGATCGGTTGACCCGGCGCGGTGCGATTCGTGCTGCTCGGGAAGTAGTAGGTCTTGACGTCCCCAGCAAGCGAGTTGAGACCGGATGCACTGAACGTCGAGCCGATGTTCGACGCCGGGCCCGTGTAGTGCAGGGCATCGGTGTATAGCGGCGGGGTAGCTTGGCCTTCGATTTGGATTTGCTCGGCGCAAGCCGCGCCGCCAACCGGACACGCTCCCGAAACGATGTCGTTGGTCGTGCTGTAGAACAAGTTGTGAATCGTTTCACTGTCCCACAGAAGTTGGACGTCGTCGCGACCCGCATCGTTGTGATGCGGGATCCCGATGTGCACGTTTGCGACCGTATCGCGAACCTGTAAGTTCGACAAATCGGCGTAGTTGAACGCTCCCAACGGGTAGTAAGCGCCACCGGCATAGCCAGGGTTCCCAATGACCGACATTGGCTCGCCGGCAAAGTTGTCGACGCTCTGGTTGTTGTCTTGGGTCACGTAGTTGAAGTCTTGGTTGTAACCGGCAACGCCGACGTACCAAGACAGATTACGGTCGGGGGTCGCTCCACCAGTCTCGATTTGAGCCTTGTGGTAGAACGTGGGCGTGCCGACACCGAGCTCACCGTCGGCATAGCCCGGATACGTTCCGGACTTGATGACCTGGTTGATGTAGCCGGCGAGACCTTGGCTCTCGGCGTTGGCCGATGCGGAGCCGGTGTAGACCTGAACCTCGGCGTTACCGAGAGACGAGGCCGAGCTCGACGGATAGTTGTCGAACGAGCGGTTGATGGGAACGCCGTCAAACTCGTAGCCAACCTGGTCGTAGTCACCACCGCGAATCACGACGGTCTGGTAGTATCCCATTTGGTTCGACGGTACGTACGCACCGGGAACCGACGCGATCGCCGAGTACGCCGAGTTGAGGCTTCCACCGCCGCCCAGCCCTTGCGAAGCGTTAATAGCTGCGGAGTTAACCGAGTATACGTCGTTCGTAGTACCGGATTTGACGAGCGCGCCTGCGCCCGTCGAGGTCACGTGAGCGATGGTCTTGAGCGTTTTTGCCAGGCGCACCGTAACCGTCTGCACCGTGTCGGCGAAAACGATTTGGCCTGGAGCGCTGACGGTTGCGTAACCGCCTTTGGAAACGGTCACCGTATACGTATCCGGCGATAACGTCAGAAACGAGAAGTGGCCGGAGGCATCCGACGTTACAGTTGCGCTTTGGGACGGCGAGTTCGCCGTCACCGTCGCGCCTGCAACGGGTGCCGAATTGTCGGCATCGACTGCCACACCAGTGAGACCACCCGTCACGCCTGCCAGTGCCCATGTTCCCTGGCTAAGCATTGCGACGAGAAGCACCACTGCGGTGACGCCGTGCCTGAAGGATCTTCGGATCATTCATTACCTCCTGAGGTAGTGATTGCTGAAGGCACAGCTGCGAACGATACACCGTTCGCAACGGCAAGTCGTTAAACGAGCGCTCGTGCCGAACCCTGCAATAAATAAACGTTAAATAGCACGTACGAATACGTGTATTTATGAATCGTTTATCTTTGTATTGTTGGCTAGATGCGGAAGAGTTCGACGAACCGATCGAGGTGCGCGCGGTTGCCGCGAATCCTCACGAAGCCTTTCCTCACAGCTTCGTGGGGCAAGAGCTCTCCGGCCAACAAGTCGCGCAGCGCCGGTCCAATCTCCATCGTCAGATCCGCATCGGCGAGCGTTCCGGGTTCTACGACCAGCCGGCCGCGCACGATACGTGCGTGCAAGACGGCCTCGCCGACGCGCAATTCGTAGGCGACGGTTATCCCTTTTGCGGCCTTTGCTTGAAACGTCGATCGAAGCGCAATGACGAGAGCATCGACCGTGATGATCTCGCCGCTTTTTGGGTGCCCGAGGAGCTTAGCTCCCCAACGGCCTAGCTCCACGACGGCAGGTTCTAGTGCGGCGCCCGTTTTCGTCAACTCATACACGACGCCGGTGGGCCGCACAAGAGCGCGCCGTTGCACGATCCCCTCGGCCTCTAGCTCCTTCAATCGTTTCGTGAGGATGTTTGAGGGAATCCCCGGCAGCCCGCGCTGAAGGTCGCTAAAGCGCTTCGGCGAGACGAACAGGTCGCGCAGCACCATAAGCGTCCACCGCTCGCCTACCAGCTCGACCGCACGCGCGAAACCGCAATACTGGCCGTATACTCGGCTTCCCAATTCGCCCCTTATTCGATATCCGTCAAAAGGGACTTGTAGAGATCGGATTGCCGTATCTTCGCGAGCCAAGGAGAGAATCGAAGAAGGGGCAAGGACGGTTCGCGCCGCTTTAATGCCTTCTCGAAGTGCTCGAGAGCCTGGCCGCGTTGGTCGATGGCGAGCGCGACCGGGACCAGATTGCCGGAGGAAACGTAGTCGGTTTTCTTCATGGAAACTAAGACGCCGTAGATTTCTTGCGCTTTTTCTACGTCGCCGTTCTTGGCGTGAGCGACGGCTAACAACGGCAGTCGAAACGCAAGGTCCTCGGCTCTGTCGTCCGGGAGAAGCGACAGGTCGAGAATGGCGTCGGTCGGCCGGCCAAGCAGAAGCAGCGCTTCTGCACGGTAACGCCGCGCCATCGATGCGTGATCGGGGTGCGTTTCGATCAGATCGGAGAGATGGTCGATCGCACCCTGGTAGTCCTCGCCGTCGATCAGCGTCTTGCCGAGCAGCAACTGGAGCCGCGGCGACAACGGTTCGACCATCACGGCTCGTTCGATCTCAGCCTGCGCTCGCCGGTGCTGACCGATCCACGCAAAGAGCCACACGGCACTGGACCGCACCATTGCGTGCTTCGGGTCGAGCTGCACCGCGATGTCGAGCTCGCGTTTTGCGTCTCGCCAGTTCCAGTCGCAAAACAGGATGATGTTCGAAAGGACGGCATGCGCGGCGGCGCATCTTGGATCGAGCTGGAGGGCTTTAACGATGGCATCCTTTGCCTTCGGAAACTCGTTTTGTCCGGCTGAGTAGCCATACTGAGCAAGTAGTAAGTGGGCTTGAGCCAAGCCTACGAAACTAAGAACGTGGTTGGGGTCCCTTCGTACCGCCGATTCAAAATACTGGGTCGCCACGCTTAGATGGCTCGCCGTGGCGTATTCCAGCGAACGAACGGCGCGGCTGTAATCGTGGATTACGGATAAGCTGGGAGTGACTGCATCTTCGGGCGGCTCGTTTCGTTCGGAAACCGCACCCGCGGTCTGCACCGCATCTTCGATGCGGACAGGCGCTACGAATCGAAAACCGCGGTCGTGGACCGTCGCGATATAGAGACGATCGCTGGCCCGCTCACACAGCGCCCGGCGAAGCAGATAGATGTGCTGCGAAAGGTTACTATCTGCGACGCCGCCTTCGGGCCAAATGAGAGCATAGAGCGCCTCACGCGATACGATACATCCATTTGCCCGAACGAGCGCGAGCAGCAGCTCGAACAGACGCGACGGCAGCGGTACGACCTCGGTCCCATATGCGAGGATGCCGCGCGACGGATCGAGTCTAAACGGCCCGAACGCATAGACCCAAGCCGGTTGAACCGTTGCCGCAGTCACAGGTATGGTACCCCGAGCGCTAGGTCCTCGAAATGCTGGAACTTCAATGGACACCCTCCAATCGACGCGTTTGAACTTATTTTACGAACGCAAGGTGACATTCGGAAAGAACCAGTTATGGATGAATATTGTGACGTTCACTTCATAAAAACAAGCAGAATTTAAAAGCTTATAAAAACTTGAATGGTTAAAAGCTACAGAGGCATCGTTCTGGATCTCAAGTCCGAGACTCCACTGCATCGACAGCTGACGTCGGCCTTTCGCGATGCCATTCTCTCTGGAAAACTCCAGCCGGGCGAACGCATCTCTTCTAGTCGCGAGCTTCAGGCGTGCTACGGCATTTCGCGCAACACGGCTTTGAATGCTTTGAGTCAACTGCAAGCCGAAGGGCACGTCGTAACCGTGCGCGGTTCCGGAACGTTCGTCGCCGGCGAGCCCGACGCGGTTCCGGAGAGCGGCGCCGTTCCATTCCGCCCAGGCATTCCCGACCTCGATCTCTTTCCGGTTGACCTGGTCAGGCGTAGCCTCAGTACGCTCGAGTGGTCTGAGGATCTACGCGACGATCCACGTACCTGGGCCAACGATGGATTGAGGACCGCCATCGTGCAGCGCCTGCGGCAAACGCGTGGAATCGACTGTTCGCCCGATCAGGTGCTGATCGTTCCGAGCACTGAATATGCGATTTCACTCATCGGACGCGCGCTGTTGCAGCCACATGACAGCGTCGTAATCGAGGATCCAGGACATCCGAAACTTCGCTGCGCGCTCCTGGGCGCCGGCGCGCAAATCGTGCCCGCGCTCGTCGACGAGGAGGGCATCGACGTCGCATCTTTTGCGCGGCGGCGGGCGGCCCTGGCCTACGTAACGCCGTCGCATCAGTATCCAACCGGTGCCGCATTATCGCTGGAGCGACGATTTGCGTTGCTCGACTGGGCCGCAGAGTTTGGCGCGTGGATCGTCGAAGACGATTACGACAACGAATTTGACTACCGATGCCGGCCGCAGCCCACGCTTCAAAGCCTCGATGAAGGTCGCCGCGTGCTGTATGTAGGGACGTTCAGCAACGTGCTTTCACCATCGATTCGCATCGCCTACCTCATCGCTCCCCGTCGTCTGTGCGCGACTCTCGAGGCTGCGCATCAAGCTAGGGCGGGATACGTAAGCCCTTTTTTGCAGGCCGCTCTTGCGGCTTTCATGGAACGCGGTCATTTCGCTCGCCACGTCGCGAGAATGCGAAAGATTTATGACGAGCGCCGGCGCTTTCTCAGCTTCGCCTTAGGGAGCACGGGGTTACGGGTACACGACTGCGGAGCGGGCCTGCACTTCATCGCCGACGTTCCGGAGCATCTGTCTGACCGCGACGTATCGGCCCGAGCGCTGGAGCGGGGAGTCGTCGTACCACCGCTATCGAGTTATTCGCACGGCCTTTCGGCGTTCAACGGACTCATGTTTGGATTTGCTGCGACTTCCATGCCGGTCGCAAGAACCGCAGTCAAAGCGCTGTTGAAGGCGCTGTAGGGCGTGAATCACACTACATCCCGGACGACCGCTTGGAGGTACCGCATGAGCTGCAAACCCCGTTTTTATGCCTGCTTGTTCACGCTGCTGGCGGCACTGCTGGTGCCGATTGTCGCGAGTCCCGCAGCCGCTCCTTACCCGGCAATGGCGCCGCTCGCGCGGTACATGATGGATAGGAACGCGGAGATCCGTTTGGCGCGCAGTGCGGCTCCGCCCTCGATCGCGCGCGACGCGAGCGTCGTGGTGCTCACCGCGCGCGGATACGAGATGGCGGTTAAAGGGAGCAATGGATTCACGTGCATCGTGGAGCGTGGGTGGACGCCGCCGTTCGATCAGAAGGATTTCTGGAATCCGCGGCTCCGCGCGCCGATCTGCTATAACGCGGCGGCGTCGCGGACGGTCCTTCAGTACACGTTCATTAAGACAAAGCTGGCATTGGGGGGCCTAAGCCGCGCCCAGATGCTCGCTCGAGTTAAGGCGATGACGCTGCCCACCCCTGAGCCCGGATCGATGTCGTACATGCTTTCAAAACAGCAATATCTCGGCGACGGCGTCGGTTCGTGGTATCCGCACATTATGTTCCACGTACCTAAGGCCGACAGTGCCGACGATGGCGCTAGTTGGGGAGCGGATCTTCCAGGATCACCCGTCGTGTTTGACTCGGGACATCACCTCGTGCCCGAACCGCAGACGATTTTCATGATACAGGTGGGGAGTTGGTCGGATGGATCGCCCGGACCAACCGTGCGGTACTGACGAACGTTTTCACGGTGACAGCGTGACGTCGTCGACGTATTGGCCGACGTGGCGGCCGCGAGCGTCCGCTCTTTCTTCGATGCCGAAGGCGAGATAGTATCGGCCGTTGGCGAAGGCGGCGAGATCGAAGTTGCGCTCGTGCCACTGCTGCTCGTCGTCGTCGGCTCGGAACAGCGTCTTTACGACCGTGTCAGAAGCGTTATACAGCCGCACGAACTGGAAGACGCCGTTGCGATGGTCGTCGGTGACGCCGCGCATCCAAACCGTCAAGTGGGCGGCGGCCGGGATCGTGACGAGCTGGCAAATCGCGGTCATGCCGTCGGGTTCCGAGCGATCGGGAACCGTGCCGGCATACGCGTCGTAACTTCCGCTGTGCGGACGCTGGGTCGTTACCGCCGCGTCAGGCATCCGTGCGTTCGAGCGGCACGTGCGCCACGGCCGCAGCCGGCCGCTGTCGAAGTTCGCGTTGCGCAAAACATTCGAGCGAAGCGGTGTCGGGCTGGCACTGGGACTGGGACTAACGACCGGCGTCGCCGATGCGACCGGCGTCGGCGATGCCACCGGTGTCGGTGAGACGGCGGGCGAGGGCGACGGCGCAGCGTAGCTCTGCACGCAACTCGACGACGCGTTGCTCCAAAGCGGCTGCGTCGGATACGAGCGGCTTTTGGCAAAGCGCGTATTCTGCAAATCCGTCCACTGGCATTTATCGGCGATTTCATTACCGTTCTCGTCGAGCCACCCGGTGCCGACGACCGGATCGGTTTGGGTTTCCGCCACTTCGTGGCCGCCGACGATCGTTACGCCGTCGAGCGTTCCAGGGACGTCGACCGAACCTTCCCCGCAGCTATATTGCGCATCCGGCATGTACGGCAGCACGGTATACGATAGCGGCCCGCTGTCGGTAGTCACCGAGCTATGATATCCGCAGAAGTTCGTACCGAAGCCGTCAATCGTGTACGTATGCGGCGTAACCACGATGTAGTTCGCGTTGGCATTATAGCCGACGCTCTGCGCAATCTTGACCGCTTCTTGCGCCGCTTGCGCGTCGGTAAAGGTTTTAGCTGCGGGCGGAACGGGATCGTACGTGGCGCCCCCAAAGAGCGAAGTGCCGTTTGGAATGTAGACGTTCGCGCCGGCGGCGGTTTGGTAATACTGCGTGACGGTTTCGAGCCAACTGCTGGCGGGGATCGACTGCACGTAGCCGGTGAGATACGATGCTAGACCGTACGGGTCGTGTGTCGTGTCGGTCGCGCCGTCAAACCCCCAAAAAATGAGATATGCAACCGGCGCCGTCTGCACCGCGCCGCCGTTGTAGAATAGTGGGCTTTGGGAAGTCGGGGCGCCATGCAGCGATCGGTGCTTGCGACCGATTCGCGGACGAAACACATGACGTCGTCCGATTGCCGACACGTGTAAACGCCGCTGCGGTCCAAGGACGCCGTTGGGCGCGGGAACGCTCGGCGGTATCGCGTTCAACGACGACTGCGTTGCGCCGGCGCAGGCCGCTAACAGCGCAAGCGCGAGGATACACGACCAACGCACGGTTTTCCGGGTGCCTACCACGCGTCGTTAGTTTCACGTCGCCGGAGTACGCTCCGGCCGCAAGAGGGACGGGCTACTCGCTTACGGCGATTCGACGAGAATTAGGGAGCGAGCGTTACGTCGTCGACGAAGAGACCGATAACGCGGCCGTGCGCGTTCTTCTTTCCTTGGATGCCGAACGCTAGGTAATATTGACGGCCCGCATAAGCAGAGAGATCGACTGTTTGCTCGAACCACGTCTTATTGTTCGCATTGAACGTAAAGAGCGTCTTAGCGAGGCCTCCGGACGAAGTGTACAAGCGAACGAACTGAAAGACGCCGTTGCGCTTGTCATCGGAAATGCCGCGCAACCATACGGTGAGCCGACCGCCGGCCGGTATCGTTACCCGCTGGCAAACGGCCGTTAAACCCGCAGGTTCCTTTTGATTAGCGACCGTGCCCGCGTACGCATCGTAGCTGCCGGTATGCGGCTTTTGGGTGGTCGTGAATGCGAGCGGCATTTTCCCCGCCGAGCGGCAAGTGCTCCACGGCTTGAGGTGACTCGTTTCGAAGCCGGGATTGGCGATAGCGTTCGTCGAGGGCGGCGGACTAGGCGTCGGGGTCGGCGACGAACCGCCGTAGCTCTGGACGCACCCTGACGCAGACGCGGCGGCATTGCTCCATAGCGGCTGCGTCGGGAACATGCTCGTGCCGAGCGTCGTTCCACCAAAGCTCGTGTTCTGTAGATGGTACCACGCGCACTTGTCCCCGATCTCTTGACCGTTGGAATCGAGCCAGCCGGTCGCTGCGTCGGGATCGGTGATCGTTTCGGCTTCTTCGTGGCCACCGACGATGCTGACACCGTCGAGGATACCGGCGTTGCTGGAATGCGAGTTTACCGAACCTGCCCCACAGTAATAGCCGGCGTCGGGAATGTACGGAAAAACGGTAAACGACAACTGGCCATGCGTCGTGCTCACCGCGCTGTGGTACGCGCAGAAGCCGCTGGAACTATTGAACCCGCTGATCGAGTGACCGTGGGGCGTGACGACGATGTAGTTGACGTTAGCGTTATAGCCGACCGTGCCGGCGAACTTTATCGCTTCGTTATATACGTCGGCCTCGGTGTACGTGCTTGGCACGGTGCTGGGATCGTAGGTCGCACCGGCGTACTGTCCAGCCGGGTTGGTAATGTATTCGAGCGAGCCTAAATCCTGGGAGTACTGGGTGGTCGTAGCGAGCCAGCTGCTTGCTGGAATCGCTTTGAAAAAGCTGACCATGTACGGCGCCAGATAGTCGGGATCGGCGGTCGCGTCGGTCGAGCCGCTCCAGCCCCAAAAGATGAGGTACGACTCGGGAACGGTTTGCACGGCACCGCCGCCGTAGAGCAGCGGACCGGCGTAGGGTGCGGAATCTGGATGCGCGCGGTTAATCGCCGCAAACAGCGAGCGGTTGTAAAAGTAGTGCGGCCGGCCGCGATGGGTGACGCTTAACTTGAGACGCGGCCCGAGCGCGCCCATCGGTGCGCCGGCTACCGGAGCGTTGGGAAGTGCAGAATGCAAGCCGCTCGAACACGCCGCCAGCAAGGCGAGCGGCAAAAGGAAAAACCAGCGCCTCATAGCCGGCCTATTTCGCCGCCGATCCGAGCTTATCTTCGGTGGGCCCCATAGACCCCGATGCCTACCGCTGGAGAAGCATTCGAGCGATTTTATCGAGCTTTCGGCCACGCCAGCGCAGTTCGTAGTTAGCCTGGCGAACGACGTTGCGCGCTTTGACGCGCGCCGATTGGGCGCGGACGATGCGTGCCGTGAGGTCGTGATATTCGCGCAGCTGGGGCCCGAGCGCCGCAATCGTCGCGCGCGCGGCGGACGGATGCTGCGCGCGGAACTCGAGCAAACGCGGATACTCCGGCGCGAAGTACTCCGCCACGTCGAAATCGTCGAGCTGGTCTTCGCGCAGGACGCCGCCGGGCGCGCCGAGCGACGAATAATGGCGTCCTTTTTCGGCGTGACGGCGCGGCTGCAACGTGTGTCCGTAATGCGCGTAAACGTAGGGAAGCGCGATGCGTTTTCCGTGCAAGCCGAGCAGCCGCTCGTGGACGGCGCCTTCCCAACTAATGCCGGGTTTGTAGCGAAAGAACATCATCCGGCGCTCGATCGACGTGTAGTAGTCGAACGACTGAAAGAAATGCCACGTGTAGCCGTCCACGAAGTCGTAAGCCGGCGGAACGCGGTGGAGGTTTCCCGCGACCTGCCGTACGGCGCTGCCGTGCACTTCGTCGGCATCGATAAACGCAATCCAATCGCCGGCGTCGCGCTCCGCGTGGATACGCATGCAGGCGTTGCGCGCGCCGGCGAAGCCGTTAAACGGCGTGCGATCGACGACCAGCCGGTTCTCCCGTCCAAAAGCGCTGTTCGCGAGCGCGGCGGCGTGCGGCGACGGGTCGCCGCCGTTGTCGTTGACGATCAATAGCGTCGCGGCGCCTTCGATAGAGGCGAGCATTGGGGCCAAAAACGGCTCTTCGCGCGGGCCCAGAATGAGGTGCGCCGCGACGCCGTTTACGTTGGACATCGGGTCGCGGTTCGGGGCGCGGGGCGGACTTTCCGCCGCCTACGCGAACTCCGCCGCGATGTTACGGCTCGCTGTGGACGCGCGCGTCGTCGCCGACGACACGCGCGGCATCGGGCGTTACGCGCGCGCGATTCTCCGGCGCCTCGTGGCGCGCGACGACGTGGCGCTGACACTGCTGGTGCAGGGACCGTTTGCGTTCCGCCGGCGCCGAGCGCTCGCGACCGCGCTGGGATCGAAGGACTTTCGGGTTTCGTCGCGCGCGAGCCGACGCGACGACGTGATCTGGCACCCCGCCAACGGCACCTTCTTCCGCTCGAATCTTCCCAGCGTCGCGACGATCCACGACGCGGTTCCGTTCCGATACCCTGCCGACGACGCGCGCAAGCGCGCGAACGATCAGGATCCGTTTTTGCGTTCGGCGCGGACGGCGACGCAGTTCGTTGCGGTGTCGGAGTTCGGACGCGGCGAAATTTCTTCCGTCTTCAACTTGTCGCCGGAGCGCATCGCCGTGATTTACCACGGGGTGGAGAGTTCGTTTGCGCCCGGGGTTGCCGATCCGCTGCCGCGGGGACTCGAGACCGGACGCTACCTGTTGTTCGTCGGCGATCCGATCGGCGAGCCGAGGAAAAACTTCTTCCTTCTTTACGAGGCGTATCGTCGCGCGTTTCCTTCCCAAGATGCCGCGCCGCCGCTGGCGATTGCCGGATCGCAAGCGCCGCAGCTTCCCGGCATCGTTGGAGTCGGAAACGTCGGCGACGACCTCTCCGCGCGCGACGACCGGCGGCTGCGTGCGTTGTATCGCGGGGCGATCGTGCTCGCGCTCCCGTCGTATCACGAAACGTTCGGCATGCCGATGATCGAGGCGATGGCGTGCGGGACGCCGGTGATCGCATCGCAATCGAGTTGCCTGCCCGAGATCGGCGCAGAGGCGCCGCTCTATGCCGCACCCGACGATGCGGCGGCGTGGTCGATGGCGCTTCGGCGCATCGTCGACGACGCCGCGCTGAGGGATCGCTTGCGCATAGCGGGGCTCGATCGCGCGACTAATTTCTCATGGGACGAAAGCGCGCGCGCGCATCTCGAGCTCTTCCGGGCGGTGGCGCAAGCGTGAGGATTCTCGTGCTCTGCGAGCGTGTCGACAACGAAGGAGGAACAGAGAGCTACTTACGAGCGACGCTGCCGGCGCTAGCCGCCGCGGGCGATTCGATCCGCGTCGTCGCGCGCAGCGCCGCGCAACCCCATGCGTACGGCGTCGAAGCAGTCGCCGTTGCGTGGAGCGACGAACACGATCAGCCGTCAGCCGCCGCGGCAGAGCAAGTCGCGTCGATCGCGCGCGACTTCGCCCCCGACGTCACGGTCGCGCACAACGTTCTCGATGCGGACGTGCTGCGCGCGGCGCGAGCGCGGCGGAGCATCTATCATCTGCACGATCATCGGCCCTTCTGTCCTAACGGCGACCGGCTGTATCCGCAGGGCGGCGGCGTCTGCAACGTCGCGATGAGCGCGTACGCGTGCGGGCTTCATTCGCTGATCCACGGGTGTGCGTACGGTCCGCGACCGCGTACGCTCGCATTGACCGGCATTCGCGAAGGTATTGCGTCGTGGGTTCGCGCGGCCGATACGACCATCGTGTTCTCCGAATACATGGGAGCGATTGCGTGCCGCAACGGCGTACCGGTCGACCGTGTGTCCTCGATCGCTCCGCCGCTTGAAGACACCGCTTATGCCGCAGCACCGGCACCGCGCCCCAGCGCCGACGTCGTGTTGTTCGCCGGAAGAGTCATGCCGTCAAAGGGCGCGCGTTCGTTGGTACGCGCGGTCGCCGCTATCGATGCGGCCAAGCGTCCGCGCGTCGCGATCGCGGGCGAAGGTCCCGATCTGGCGGCAACGCTCGACGAAGCGCGCGCGCTCGGCGTTGCGTTGGACGCGCTGGGTAGACTCGACGCGGCCGCCCTGCGGGCTGCATACGATAACGCGACCATGGTCGCGATGCCGTCGACGTGGGGCGAACCCTTTGGTCTCGTCGGCATCGAGGCATTTGCGCGCGGGCGTCCGGTGGTCGCCTATGATAGCGGCGGCATCGACCAATGGCTCGATGCCAAAACCGGCGTTTTGGTTCCGCGCGGCGACGAGGACGGCCTCGCGTGCGCGATCGTCGAGATGCTCGACGAAACACGATGGCGCGCCGCGTCGGCCGGCGCGTTCGAGGCAGCCCGCAGGTATCGCCTACTCGATCACGTCGCGCGATTGCGGGCGATCTACGGCGGTGCGGCGTGAAGCACGTTCACCTTGCGACGGCGCTGTGCGTTCGAAACGAATGCGTGCTGTTGGTCGCGTCACAGTACGCAAACCATCCCCAACCGCTGTGGAACCTTCCCGGCGGACGGCAACAAGAAGGTGAGTTGCTCCCCGAAACGGCGATCCGCGAATGTTTCGAAGAGACGGGCTATCGTGCGACGATTCGAGAGCTCGCGTACGTGAGCGAAAGCTACGACCGTTCCGACGGCGTGCACTTCGTCAACGCGGCGTTCGTCGTTGAGTTGGACGGCGCCGATGCGCTCCCGTTGCGCGGCGCCGTGCCGGACGACCACGTCGTGGGGGTAGCGTGGGTTTCGCTCGAAGAGGTCGCGTCGCGTATCGTGATTCCGGTGGTTCGCGAACCCTTGCTTGCCTATCTGCGCGAACGGCTGCCGCAGCGATACGCGGGATTTGCCGACGCCGGCGTTACGATCCGGTGGCCGAGCGGTTCGACGTAGCGCGCGCCTCCCAGCGCGCGCGCTCGAGCGTGAAGGCAATAACGTCGACCGGCTGTCCGGCCAAGGTCGCGCCGTGCGGCAAAACGCCGTCGTCCTCGAAGCCGTTGTTGGCCAACACCCGGCGCGACGACAGATTGTCGGGAACGCAGTACGCCCGAACCCGTTGCAAACCGACGCTTCGAAAACCCTCATCGATGAGCACCGACACGGCTTCGGTAGCCAGTCCGCGCCCGCGATAATCGCGAACGATGCTGTAACCGATCTCGGCCGTCGAGCGCGTCCGCTCGGCGATGCGAAGGGATATCCAGCCGATTGCCCCGTTGCCTCCGGTGCCGTAGACGAGCCATTCGAAGCGGCCGGTCGCTCCGGGAGAGAGCGACTGCGGGCGTTCGGAAACTGCGGCCACGAACTGCTCGAGCGACAGGTCCGGCAGGTCCTGGTATTCCCGCAGATGCGGGGCCTGGAGCACGTTCCAGAGCGCCTCGGCATTCGATGACGTGACGGGCTCGAGGAGAAGGCGCTCCGTTCTCAGGGCTCTCATGCGACGCCGCTCACTTCGCGCAATCCCGTCTAGCCTCTTGTCGGCGGCATTCGAACGCGTGATAGACCGCCCAGTATGAACGACTTGACCGCAGCATACCGTTCGACTGCTCCCGCGCGGGTCGATTTTCAAGCAACTGTCGCTTCGACGCCGCGCTTCTTCTACGGCGCGCGGTCGCGTTCTACGCACGAAGCGTTCGAAGCTTCCACGGCCGCCGGCCCCGTTGAGGTCGTCGATAACGTCGACATCGCGCCGCGCTGCCCCGTTCGCGTGGGCGACCGTGTCGAAGTGTGCGGCGAGATGGTGCACGACCGCGGCAAACCACCGGTCGTGCATTGGACGCACCACGATCCCGCCGGACGTCATCCCGGCGGGTTTATTCGCTTACGCGACCGCTTGTACGCGTAGCTTCGGCGCTTCCGCGCTCGAGAAGTTCGGGGATGGTTACGAAGCGATAGCCTTCGCGTTTGAGCGATTCGACGATGAGGAGGGTCGCCTCAACGTCCGCGCTGCGATCGCACGTGTGCGCGGGTTGGTGCGAGCGCGCGCAAACGATGCCGCGATTTCCGTCGTGGAGCACGATGATCGAACCGTCGCTAACGTAGCGGAGAACGCGCTGAGCGATGACGCTCGCGGGCGGGTACTCCCAGTCTTTGGCCAGCGGAACCGACCACATCACCGGCGTGTAGCCGAGCTTGCGCACTTCGCCGAGCACGAGCCAGTCGCGTCCACCGTAGGGCGGTCGCATGATTTTCGTGTGCGTTCCCGTCGCTCCAAAAATCGCGCGATCCGTCTTCTCCAGCGTTTCGCTCAAGGAGGCGGAATCGTCGAGCACCAGGTGCTCGTGCGCCCACGTGTGATTTCCGATGGCATTACCGTCGCGCACCTCACGACGAACGACGGCTGGATACGCCTGCACCGCCTGACCGACCACGAAGAACGTCGCGCGCACGTGTTCCCGGTGCAAGACGTCGACGATGGCGTTTGTGTACGGAGGATTCGGTCCGTCGTCGTACGTCAGCGCGACGACCCGTTCGTCGCGAGGGCCGCTCACCAGCGTTTTGCCGAAGATTTGGCTGCCGGGGCTCTCCGCAGCTTCGTACGCAGCAAACGCAATGAATGCCGCGATCGTCAGACAAAACGTCGCGGCCGTCGCGACCCTCATCGTCATCCTACGACGGACACTTTGCCGTACGCGCGCGAGTCTGAGCGGCTGCAACGTTCGAGCGAAACTCGTCCGGTCCGAACTGACGAAAGTCCGCGACGATCTGCTCGTAACGCGGGTCGGCGAGCGCGGTGCTCTGCATCTTCAGCAGGTCGCTCGGATTTTGCTTCGAGAGATCGAGATGGAACTGGCGTCCGGCCGTCGTCGCCCAATAATGCGGATCCGTGAACGTTACGGTGCGCTCGCCCTGCTTGTAGTCGGCGAGCTGCTTGACGTTCACCGTATAGGTTGCTGGCGCGTTCGGAAGCGGCGCTTTATTGGTGAGCTGCCAAATGCCGTCCTGATCGAGCTTCCCGAAGAAAAAGCTGACGTCGGTGACTTTAGAGGCCGGCGCTTTAATCGTGATTTCGCGGCAGTTGTAGCTGCGAATCCGGTATTGGAAGCTCGAGACGCCCTCAATATCTTTCATGTCGTACGATTCTTCGTAAATCGGCGGCTTTGCGTACTGAATCGTCAAGTGGGCGTACAGCTCGCTCGGCGCGGCCTTCGCGTGAGTTCCATATTGCAGATGGTAGCGGTAGCTGTCGACCTGCCAGCCGATTATGGCGACGACTATGACGAAGATAACGACGACGATCTCGACGATCGGCAGGCGGCGCACGAACGTTATTTCGCCGGCGACGGGGCTTGAGCGTCGAGCACGCGGTTGACGAGCTTGTCGGCCGCGGCGTTTTGCTTGCGCGGCACGTGGCGCACGTCGACGTGCTCGAACCGCCGGAGCAGTGCAAGGGCGCGACGATGCAGCGGTTGCAGGTCGGCGTGTTTCACGCGATACTCGCCCAGCATTTGACGCACGACCAGTTCGGAATCGAGGCGCACGGCCAGGCGGCGAATGCCGCGGTTCGCGGCCGCTTGGAGCCCCAAGAGAAGCGCCGTCCACTCCGCGACGTTGTTGGTGGCAATACCGAGGTACTCGCCGACTTCTTCCAGGAGAGCGCCGCCGGCATCGAGGAGCACGGCCCCGCTTGCTGCGGGACCGGGATTCCCTCGCGACCCGCCGTCAGCGAAGAGCGTCGCTTCGGGTGGAATGGCGTCAAAAAGCGTCTCCATGAGGGCGGCTCTTTCGGCGCTACCGACGCATGGCCCGCCCGCTCCCGGGGTAAAACGGCGCCATGAAAGCGTTCTTTCCGAAGACACTCCTAGCCGTGCTGGCGGCCGCCGTAATGGTTCTAACCCCGCAACTGGTGTTGGCGGCCAATACGTTCTACGGCATCACGGTCCACGTTTCCAGCAGCAATATCAAGGTGCAGGATCCGAAGACGAAGCAGACGCTAAGTTTCGAAATCCTTCCGAAGTTCGACCAAGTCTTCTCGGCGAACGGTAAGACGACGTATCAAATGAAGGACGTCAAGGCCGGACAGTACGTCGGAGTCATCTACGACCAGAAGGCACTGGGGATGCGCCACGCCGACAAGATTTACTTACTCAACAACGCCAACGAAAAAATAAGCACCCAATAAGGCGCCGTCCCCGTTTTCTTCCATCGTTTCGTCCAGCGCCGCATGAGCCGATTTTTTCTCTGGCTAGGAGCGGGGGATCGAAGTGTACTACGGTACACGAGATCCCACGCGACGACGCCAGAGGAAAAATCGGGCCGACTGGATTCGAACCAGCGATCTCTAGTCCCCCAGACTAGCGCGATAACCAAGCTTCGCTACGGCCCGCTGCGTCTTACTTGCGCGCGCCTTTCTTTGCGACGGCCTCCTTCAGAGACCTGCCTGCGACAAAGGCCGGGACGGTGCGGGCGGGAATTTCGAGCTTCTCTCCTGTCTTTGGGTTGCGTCCTTCGCGCGCACTGCGCGAGCGTACGACGAAGCTGCCGAACGGCGTCAACGCGACGCGGTCACCGTTTTGCAGTGCCTTCTTGATCTCGTCCAGGACGAGCTCGACGACGTGCGTCGCTTGTCGTTTGGAGAGTTCCGCCCCACCCGCAACGGCGTCGATGAGATCCGCCTTTGTCAAGGTACACGTCCCCTGGCGGCAGTTTGAACCGCCTGGGTGGGGATATCCGAGAAATCGCTACTTTTCCTGCAGTTCCACAAGAGCGCGCAGCGCCAGCACGTAGGAAAGGGCCCCCAGCCCACTTATGACGCCGCGGCAAGCGACCGCGGTGACGGACTTTCGGCGAAACTCTTCACGTCCGGCGACGTTCGAAAGATGAACCTCGATAACGGGAATGCGTATTGCTGCGATAGCGTCGGCGATCGCATACGAGTAATGCGCGTATGCGCCGGGATTGATGACGACGGCATCGTAACCAGTTCGCGCGCCGTGAAGGGCGTCGACGATCTGCCCTTCGCCGTTGTACTGCTCGCACACGACGTGAACCGCGAGTTCGGCGGCGCCGGCCGCGATCGTGTCGTTCACGTCGCCGAGCGTTTGCGATCCGTAAAGCTCGGGTTCGCGTGTGCCCAGCAAATTCAGATTTGGGCCGTGCAATACCAGTACGCGCATGCAAGCGACTTTTGGACCCAGGGCGAATTGTCATCCCATGCCAGACCTTTTGCTTAGCGCCACCGCGCAGGATACCGGCATCTCAATCGTTGCAACGATTACGACCGGCCTCGTTCGTGAGATCCAGGCACGTCACGGCCTCTGGCCGACAGCCGCGGCTGCCGTTGGACGGCTGGCGACCGGCGCGGTGCTCTTCGGTGCCGCTCTCAAAGGGCGGGAGCGCATATCGCTGCAGATCACCGGCGACGGTCCGCTGGAGTCGCTGACCGCCGACGCGTGGCTCCTCGACGAAAACACTGTGGGAGCTCGCGCCTACACCCGCCGCCCCCACGTCGACCTGCCGATCGACGCCCGGGGAAAGTTCGACGTGGGCGGAGCCGTCGGACGGGGCTCGCTGCAGGTCGCGCGCTCCTTCGAAGTCGGCCACCCCTACGTGGGGGTCGTGCCGCTCGAGACGGGCGAAGTTGCCGAAGATCTCGCGGTGTATCTCGCGCAGTCGCAGCAGATTCCCAGCGTTGTGGCGCTCGGCGTGCTTGCGAATCCCGGCGGCGTCATCGCGGCGGGCGGAGTTCTCGCACAAGTGCTCCCCGGCGCCGACGAACGCGCCGTGAAGGCACTCGAGGAGCGCGCACTCGCTATGCCGCCGCTGACCAAGCTCATTGCCGAAGGCGCGGATGCGGCGGAGCTGCTCCACTCGCTCGGAGGCGACGTTGACTTACGGGCTCAGCGCGAGGTCGACGTACGCTTCGCGTGTCTGTGCACGTCGCAAAAGGTGGAGTCGATGCTGTTGGGACTTGGCGCCCACGAGCTTCGCGAGATGGCGTCCGCGCGCGATGAAACCGAAGCCGTCTGCGAGTTCTGCAAAAAGCCGTACACGTTCACACGCGAAGAAATACTCGCATTGGCAGGACGGCTCTAGCGGAAGATCTTTTCTACGTTCTCAGGTTCGCGGTAAGGCTCGATTCGCTGCCAATAGCTCTCGCGAATCCGGCCCCCTTCGTTGAGATACCACCAACCGCACTCGCAACGAATCGGCCGTTCGCCGGGCGCGGGATAGTTGTACTCGCGCCGGCAGCGTTTACACACGAACGCTTTGCCTTCTATCGGCTTTGTGGACGAGGTGTACGTTATCGCGGACGATTGCGCCATCGTTAGTCTTTCTCCCGACGAATGCGGACGAACTTGCGCGAGCCCACCGAAAGCACGGCCGGCTCGGAGGCGGTCCAGACCGCCTTGGGGTCGTTCACGACTATACCATCGACCTTGACGCCGTTCCCCGAGATTAGTCGCTCGGCGGCGCGACGGCTTTCGGCGAAACCGGCTTGGACGAGCAGATCGACGATGCGAACGGCGTCGCCGGCCGCCAACTCCCGAAGCTCGCCCGAGGGCAGCTCTTTGCGCTGAACGGTGCGCTCGAAATGCTCGCACGCCTCGCGCGCGGCTTGCGCACCATGGTAGCGCGCGACGATGTCGGAGGCCACGTCCTTCTTGGCATCCATCGCTTTGACGTCGCCCGATTGCAACGCGGCCGCAAGACGATCGCACTCGGCCTTGGATCGAAACGCGGCTAGCCGAGCGTACGTCGGAATCAGCTCGTCGCCGATCTTCATCAGCTTGCCGAACTGCTCGGTAGCCGGCTCGGTGATGCCGACGTAGTTGCCCAGCGACTTGCTCATCTTCTTCTGACCGTCGAGCCCGACGAGCAGCGGGACCGTCGCACAGATTTGCGGCATTTGTCCCGACTCGCGCTGATAGTGCCGGCCGAGTAAGAGATTGAAAAGCTGGTCGCTGCCGCCGAGCTCGACGTCGGCCTCGATCGCGATCGAGTCGTACGCCTGCGCGACGGGATACAGAAATTCGTGCAGCGCGATCGGCGTGCCGGCCGAGTAGCGGTTGTGGAAGTCGTTGCGCTCGAGCATCTGCGCGACGGTCGTCTTCGACAGCAGCTTGATGAGATCGCCCAGCGACAGGCGGTCGAGCCACTCGGAGTTGTAGCGAATCGAGATGCGTTCGAGATCGAGCACCTTGCCCGCTTGCGCCCGGTACGTCTCCATGTTTGCTTCGATTTCTTCGGCGGAAAGCTGCGGACGCGTAACGTTCTTCCCGCTTGGATCGCCGATACGAGCGGTCCCATCGCCGATAATGAGCGTCACCTGGTGACCGGCCTCGGCGAAGCGCTGCAGCTTGTGCAGCACGACCATGAAACCCAGATGGAGGTCGGGGCTCGTCGGATCGATGCCGAGCTTGACACGCAATGGGCGTCCGAGCGCGAGTCGCGCGCGGAAATCTTCCACCGTTTCGACGTGTTCGAAACCGTCGAGCAGCTCCTCAGGCGTTGCGGTCATGAGCGAGAGGATGCGGCGGCGCTTTCAGTTCCGGAGACTCCATTTCCGCGATGAGATTGGCAACGAGACCGGTCCATCCGGTCTGGTGCGACGCGCCTAATCCGGCGCCCGTGTCGCCGTTGAAATACTCGTAGAAGAGTGCATACTCCCGCCAATGCGGATCCTCTTGCAGCTTTCGGTGGGCACCCGCGAAGGGACGCCGGCCGCCGGCATCCTTCGTAAAAATAGAGACCAAGCGCCGTCTCAGCTCGTCGGCTACTTCGTCCAGCGATATCCGCCGGCCCGAACGAGTCGGGAACTCGACGGTGAACTCCTTGCCCAGATACTGGTGATACATTCGCAACGAACGGATGATCAGGAAGTTGATGGGAAACCAAATCGGACCGCGCCAGTTGGAGTTGCTTCCAAACAGTTCCGTTTCCGATTCGGCGGGCTCGTAACCCACGCGAAACGCCATACCGTCGGCCGAAAGCCCGAAGGGCTGCTCGCGATGAATCTTGGAGAGCGCGCGGATGCCGTAGGGGCTCAGAAACTCGTCCTCGTCGAGCAGCCGCGCGAGGATGCTTTCTAAACGCTTGGAGTCGACGACGGCCGCCATCTGCCGGTTCTGCGGTCCAACGACTTCGAACGTCTTCGCGAAGTCGGCTAAGTCGGGACGCCGGTCGAGCGTCCAAATCAAACGGTCCCTCACGCGAAGCAGCGGTCCGGTACCATCGCGTTCGCCGACGATAATCGCAAAGAGCGGGATCAACCCCACGACCGACCGGATCCGCATCGGCTCGCGTTCGCCGTTCGGGAACTGCATGTAATCGTAGTAGAACCCGTCTTCTTCGCACCACAGGCCGCCCCCGTACGAATGGATCGCCGAGTAAATGTAGATGAAGTGCGTCAAGAACTTCGCGAACATGTCCAGATACGTCGCGTCTTGCTCGGCGAGCTCGCCGGCCATTTCCATCATGGAGGCGCAGAACATCGCCATCCAGCTCGTTCCGTCGGATTGGTCGAGGCGATAGCCGGGCGGCAACGCTCCGCGATCGACCGCCCCGATGTTGTCGAGTCCCAGGAATCCGCCTTGGAATACGTTGTTGCCTTCGGCGTCCTTACGATTGACCCACCACGTAAAGTTCAACGCGAGCTTCTTGAACATGCGTTTGAGAAAGTCGCGGTCGCCCGCTCCGTAGAGACGCCGCTCGACGTTATAGACGCGCAGCGCCGCCATCGCCAGCACCGGCGGATTGACGTCGCTAAAGGCCCACTCGTAAGCCGGAATCTGCCCGTTGGGATGCATGTACCATTCCATGGTCAGCAGCTCGAGCTGATTTTTGGCAAAGTCGGGATCGATTAATGCCAGAGTTATCGCGTGAAAGCCGAGATCCCACGACGCGTACCACGGGTACTCCCACTTGTCGGGCATCGAGATCACGTCGTGGTTGTAGAGATGAATCCATTCGTGATTGCGGCCGTGCCAGCGCGAATCCGGCGGTGCGGGGCCGGCCGGATCGCCGCTGAGCCACTCGAAGACCGAGTAGCGGTAGAGTTGTTTCGACCATAGCATTCCGGCAAACGCTTGACGCTGCACCGCGAGCAGTTCGCGCGACGTCGACGGCGTTCCGAGTCCCGCGTAAAAGCGATCGGCTTCGGCAACGCGCTCGTCAAAGACGCCGTCGAACCCAGCACCGAGCGGATCGGCGTCAACGGCATTGCACATGCGCATACGCAGCACGCGCTTTTCGCCGGGCCCGAGCACGAGACGATAATATGCCGCAGCCTTCGTCCCCGTTCGCTCCGGATTGACTGCCCCCTGATCGCCGTGAACGACGTAAGCGTCGAACCCGTCTTTTGTGAACGGCGTTGCGTTCGGCACGCCCCAAAGGGCCTCGAAGTTGGTATCGTTCTCCGTAAACAGCGGCGTGGCGCCGGCTTCGCAGTAGAGGTACCGGTTACCGAGCTTCTTATCGAGGGCGCGAAAGACCAGCATTTCGTCGCGCCCGTCGTCCAGTAAAATCGAAGGCTTCTTCGGATGGCTCCCGCCGACCCAGGCCCACATATTTCTAAACCACCACGTCGGCAACGCGTGCAGCTCCGCCGGCGCCGATCCCCGGTTGACCACCGTCAAACGGATGAGCATGTCGTCGGGCGCCGCCTTCGCGTATTCCATGAAGATGTCGAAATATTCGTCGCGATCGAAAATGCCGGTGTCGATCAACTCGAACTCGGGCTCCTTGCGGGTCCGGCGCGCGTTTTCGGCGCGCAGGCGCGCGTAGGGGAACTCCGCTTGCGGATATTTGTAGAGCGCCTTCATGTAGGCGTGCGTCGGCAAATTGTCGAGGTAGAAGTAGTATTCCTTGACGTCTTCGCCGTGATTGCCCTCGGCGTTCGTGAGGCCGAAATAGCGCTCTTTCAAAAACGGATCGGCGCCGTTCCAAAACGCAAACGCAAAGCAGAGATACTGGCGGTCGTCGGAGACTCCGGCGATGCCGTCTTCGCCCCATCGATACGCGCGCAAGCGCGCTTGATCGAACGGAAAGGATTCCCAGGCGGTCTGTCCGGCGCTGTAATCTTCGCGCACCGTGCCCCATTGGCGGTCGCTGAGATACGGTCCCCAGAAGCGCCAATCTGCAATGCCGGTCCGCGCTTGGTATAAGCGTTCGCGTTCCGGATTGCCCTCGATGACTTTCACGTAAGGAGCTTACGAAAGGTCGACGATCGTGACTCCATGGGATCCCTCGTTTTCGTTACCGTAACGAACGCTCTTTACCGACGGATGCGCGCGCAAATACTCCTGCAAGCCTCGCCCGAGCATCCCGGTTCCCTTTCCATGGATCAATCGCAGCGGCGAGTTCCCGGCCAACACGGCTTCGTCGATCCACCGCTCCACGAGAGGCTCGGCCTCCACGAAGCGTTTTCCACGCACGTCTAATTCGGCGAGCGCTCGACTTGCCGCTTCCATGCGGGCCGCCTGTGCCCCCGCCGCTCGCTCGGGTTTCGGCCGAGCTCCTCCTCCTTCGCGTCTTACGTCGCTCTTTTTGACGACCGTTTTCATCGGCCCAATCGCCACCAGCAGCGTGTCGCCGTAATCCTCGGCGACGCTGCCGCTTTGGCCCAACGAGCCGACCCGCACGCGGTCACCGGGTGCAAAGCTTCCGGCGTCGCCCTCGGGGCCGGCTTCCGGCTCGATACCGAGATCGCGATGGATCGCATCGAGCGTCTGTGCGAGCAGGGTCGACTGCGACGGGGTCACCTTCGCGCGTCCGCGCCCGCCCGATTCCTCGGCGCGACGCTCGAGCTCGCGCACAAACTCCCGTAATGCCTGCGCAACGCGCTCGTCGGCCTTCTCCGCGAAGGCGCGGCGCTGCACGTCGAACTCCTCGCGATCGCGCCGCAACCGTTCGCGCTCCCGCCGCTCGGCTTCGCGCTCGCTCTCCAGCCGCTCGCGCTCCGCTTGCAGCGCCGCGTTTTGCGTCGATAGCTCGGCCAGCGCGGATTCGTAGTCGCGCTCGCGCGTATCGAGTAAGCGCTGCGCGCGTTCGACGATCGCGTCGCCGATACCCAATGCGCTCGCTAAGGGAAACGCCAGCGATTGACCCGGCGCGCCCACGTCGAGATGGAACGTCGGACGAAACGATTGCGGATCGAACCGCACGCTCGCATTGGCGACACCCGGCGTCGCGTGCGCGAACAACTTGAGCTCCGTTGCGTGCGTGGTCACGATTCCGCGCGCGCCGCGTTCCAGCAGCCGCTCGAGCATCGCGACCGCGAGCGCGGCTCCGGCGGTCGGCTCCGTTCCTCCGCCGATTTCGTCGATCATTACGAGCGTGCGTCCGCCGGCGCGCTCGAGCATTTCACGCATTCGCTGCAGATGGGCCGAGAACGTCGAGGCGTTGGCCGCGATCGACTGCTCGTCGCCGATATCGGCGATCAGGCACTCGAACCGCCCGATCTCGCTGCCCTGCGAGGCCGGCACCTGCATGCCGCAATACGTCATGATGACCAGCAGTCCGACCATCTTGAGCGCGACGCTCTTGCCGCCCATGTTGGGTCCGCTGATGACCAGCAGCCGCGTCGATCCGTCGAGCGAGAGCGATTGCGGTACGGCTCGGTCGCCCAAGAGCGGATGTCTTCCTCGCACGACGACGATCGTGGGATCGTCGCTGAGCACCGGGGCCGACGCATCCATCGATTGCGCGACGCGCGCCTTGGCAACGAGCAAATCGACGGCGGCGAGCATCTCGACGTTCGTCTCGATCGCGCCCGACGCCGCGCCGGTACGGTTCGAAAGATCTTCGAGGATCCGTTGAACTTCGCGTTCTTCTTCGATGCGCAGGGTTCGCACGCGATTGTTCGTCTCGAGCGCGGCCAGCGGCTCGACGAACAGCGTCTGACCGCTCGAACTCGTGTCGTGCACGATACCGGGCAGCATGCCGGAAAACTCCGCCTTGACCGGAACGACGAAGCGGCCTTCGCGAATCGTCACGACGCTGTCTTGAATGGCCTTGGCGTACTTCGCGGATTTGAGAATCGCGCCGACGCGTTCGCGCGCTTCGTTTTGCGCCTGCACGATGGACTTGCGAATGCGCGCGAGCGCCGGCGAGGCACGGTCGAGGATCGCACCGCGTTCGTCGATCGCGTCGAGAATCGCGCGCTGCAGATCGCGAAGCGGCGCGTACCCCGCCACGACGGCGGCGAGTTCGGTGCTTTCGCGCACGGCTACATGCGCGGCGGCAGCCGCGGCGATCGCATCGCCGATGCCGCGAAGATCGCTCGGCGCCAACGTACGTCCGAGGGCGGCGCCTTGCGTGAGTTCGGCCGTATCGATCGCCGGCATGACGTGCAGATCGGCACCGGCGACGAGCTCGCGCGTCGCGGCGGTTTGCGCTTGCGCCTCGCGTACCGCTTGGAAACTCTCGAACGGCGCGAGCGCCTCGGCAAACCCGCGCCCTCGCTGGGTTCGCGTCGCGGCGACGACCCGCTCGCGCACGCTCGCAAAATCGAGCGCGTCGAGGGTACGCCGGTCGGTTAAACTACCCGAGCTTTCTTCGTAAGAGCTCATTGACGAGCGCCGGATCGGCTTTACCGCGCGACGCTTTCATCACTTGGCCGACGAGGAATCCGCCGACGTTGGTCTTGCCCGCTTTATAATCGGCCACGACTTTTTCGTTTGCCGCGATCACGTCGTCAACGAATTTCTCGATGGCCGCCGGATCGCTGGTCTGCGCGAGCCCTTCCGCCTGGACGATCGACTTCGGCGAGCCGGCGCCTTCCCACATGCGCGCGAGCAGCTCTTTGGCGATCTTCGAATTAATCGACTTCCCTTCGACGAGCACGATGAGCTCGGCGAGGTGTTCGGGCGATACTTTCGACTCGGCGACCGGCGTTTGCGTTTCGTTCGCCAAACGCGAGAGCTCGCCGAGAACGAAGTTCTTGGCCTGCTGAGGATGATTGCTCGCGGTGACGACGCGCTCGAAGTACTCCGCAAGCGGCACGTTGTCGATGAGCTGCGTCGCCTGCTTGGGTTCGAGTCCGTACTCCGCGGTGTAACGCTCGAAACGTTTCCAGGGCAGTTCCGGGAGTGACGCGCGAATCTTCTCCACCGTCTCGGGGACGATTTCCATCGGTACCAGGTCGGGATCGGGAAAGTACCGATAATCGTGCGCGAGCTCTTTGCTGCGCATAGAATGGGTTACGCCGTTGACTTCGTCCCAGCCGCGCGTCTCCTGAACGATGCGGCCGCCCGATTCGACGATCTCGATCTGACGCGCGATCTCGCTTTCGATCGCGCGATGAACCGAGCGAAACGAGTTCATGTTCTTGATCTCGGTCTTGGTGCCGAGCTCGCTCGATCCGACGGGACGAATCGATACGTTGGCATCGCAGCGCAGCGAGCCTTCTTCCATTTTGACGTCGCTTACGCCCAGTGCGAGCAGCGTGCGGCGCAGCGCTTCGAGATACGCGACCGCGTCTTGCGCGCCGTAAATCTCGGGCTCCGAAACGCACTCCATGAGGGGCACGCCCGCACGGTTGAAATCGACGAGCGAATACGCACTGCCGGCGATGCGGCCGTCGCCCGAACCGGCATGCGTCGATTTTCCGGTATCCTCTTCGAGGTGAATGCGCACGAGACGGCAAGCGTTCATCGTGCCGTCCTCGCGCCAGAACTTCACCTCGCCGCCCAACGTCAGCGGCATGTCGTACTGGGAAATCTGATAGTCTTTGGGCATGTCCGGATAGAAGTAGTTCTTCCGGTCGAACTTCGAGAAGGCGGGAATCTGCGCGCCGAATGCCAGCCCCGAGCGAATGACGTGCTCGATCGCAACGCCGTTAGCGACGGGAAGCGAACCCGGCATCCCGAGACAGACCGGGCAAACCTTCGTGTTCGGCTCCCCGCCGAACTCGTTGGCGCAGCCGCAGAACATCTTCGTCGCCGTCTTGAGCTCGACGTGACACTCGATCCCAATAACGGCCTGGTATTTGCGCTCTAGCAACGTCTGACTCACGCCTTTACACCTCGCTTACCTGCGGTTTGTGCTTGAGCGCGTGCTGCGTCGCCCGCTCGTAGGCGTGCGCGGCACCGAGCAGCAGCTTCTCGCTAAAAATCGGCGCGCACAACTGCAAACCCATCGGCAACGGACGCGTTCCGCCGGGCGGCGTCACCCATCCGCACGGAACCGAAAGCGCCGGGAGACCGGCGAGCGACATCGGGATCGTGTAGTAGTCCATCATGTACATGCTGTACGGATCGCTCTTGGCGTTGAACGCGAACGCCGGCGAGCTGGCCGCGGGACACGCGATGAGGTCGACGTCTTCGAACGCCTTTTCGAAGTCGCGGGCGACGAGCGTACGTGCCTTCTGCGCCCTGACGTAATACGCGTCGTAGTAGCCGCTCGACAGCGCGTACGTACCGATCAAGATCCGGCGCTTGACTTCCGGACCGAACCCGGCCGCTCGCGTCTGCTCGTACATCGCCTGCACGTCCTGGGCCTCGACGCGCAGCCCGTAACGCACGCCGTCGAAGCGCGCTAGATTCGACGAGCACTCCGCCGGCGCAATCAGATAGTACGTCGCCAAGCCGTAGTCGGCGGTCGGCAGCGAGACGTCGTGCAGCTCGGCGCCGAGCGCTTCCAGGTCGTGATACGCGCGGTCGTAGACTTCGTCGATATCGTCGCCGAGCTCGCGCGTGTCGAACTGCCGCACGATGCCGATCTTCAGACCGCTCAACGATTCGAGCAAGCCGTTGGCCGTTGGCTCCACCGGGCGATCGATCGACGTGGAATCCATGGGATCGTGACCGGCTATGGCGTCGTAGACGAGCGCCGCGTCTTCCACGGTACGCGTAAGCGGGCCGATCTGATCCAGACTCGAGGCAAAGGCGATGAGACCGTACCGCGACACGCGGCCGTACGTCGGCTTGAATCCGATCAGGTTACAGAACGCACCCGGCTCGCGAATCGATCCGCCGGTGTCGCTGCCGAGTGCGATGGCCGCTTCGTATGCCCCTACCGCGGCAGCCGAACCGCCGCTCGATCCGCCCGGAACGCGGTCGAGATCGTACGGGTTGCGCGTGACGCCGAGCGCGGAGTTCTCGCACGAACTGCCCATCGCGAACTCGTCCATATTAGCCTTGCCGACGACGATCGCGCCGGCATTGACGAGCCGCTGCACCGCCGTCGCGGTGTACGGAGCGATCCATCGTTCGAGAATCTTGCTGCCGCACGTCGTGCGCGTACCGGTCAAGCACATGTTGTCCTTGACGGCGAGACTGACGCCGGCCAGCGGCAGACGTTCGCCGGCGCGCACGCGCGCGTCGACGAGATCGGCCTGCGCGCGAGCGTCGCCGTGCAGCGGCGTCAGGAACGCGCCGACACGGCTCTCGACGCGATCGATCTGTGCCAACGCGGCGCCGGCTGCTTCGCGCGCGGAGAGCGAACCCCCGTTGACCTCGCGCGCGATCTGCGCGGCGGAACGCTCGACGATCTCGGTCGACATCGTCACTGCTCCGCGATGATCCGCGGCACGCGGAAGAACGCGCCTTGGCGTTGCGGCGCACCTGCGAGTACCGTCTCGCGGTCGAGACACGGCTGCACGGTGTCCTCGCGCTCGACGTTACGCGACTCCACGACTTGAGCGGTTGCCGGCACGGCGTTCGTGTCGAGTTCGCCGAGCCGGTTGACGTGCTCGAGCAAATCGGCGAGCTGCGCGCCGAACCGGTCGACCTCTTCGTCGGTCAACGCGATGCGCGCGAGTTTTGCAACGTAGCGGACGTCAATCTTTTCGGATGACAAAATCAGGATACTCCGGGCGGTCGTATGCGAATCGGTCGTCGGCAGGCCACGCTGCCGGCGGAGGAGCCCCTTCGAAAGCGTCCTCGACGGTTATCCGCGCCGCCCCGGCCTCGTTGTAGAGCGTGACCAGGGTCTCGACGTGCCCCGTCTGCGGGAACATGTCGAACGGCTGCACGACGCCGAAGCGATACCCTTTGGCCGTTAGGAACTTTAAATCCCGGGCCAAGGTCGCCGGATCGCACGACAGGTACCAGATGTTTGGAACGCCCGCTGCAGCAACCGCACCGAGCGTCGCCTCGTCCGAGCCTTTGCGCGGCGGGTCCAAGAAGACGATTTGCGCGCGGCGCATCACGTCACGCCCTTCGGAGCGGCGGAGAACCTCCTCGACGCGTCCGCTACAGACTCGCACGCGGTCCTGCAGCCCGTTGAGCTCGGCATTCTCGACGGCCTCCGCGACGGCGCTCGCATTCTCCTCGACGCCGAAAACGTCGCAGCCGTGTTTGGCAAAAAAGAGCGCGAACGTGCCGGCTCCGCAATAGAGATCGACCACACGGCGAGGTACAGTCAAACCTGGTTTCATGAACTCGAAGATGCGGCCGACGATCTCCACGTTGACTTGAAAGAACGACGCGGCGGAAACACGGTAACGGATTCCGTGGATCGTCTCTTCGATCTCGGGCGTTCCGGCCAATACCCGCTGCCGGCGCCCCAGGATGGCGTTCTCGCTGGTGAGGTCGTACGAGTTGGTGACGCCGACGACACCGGGGAGACGCGCTTGCAGCGCCGTGGCGCCGCGTTCGACGGCGTCGGATGCGCGATCGGTCGTGACGGTAAACACGGCTTGTCCGGTCGCGCGCGCGGCACGCGCTACGACGTGACGCGCGGGTTCGAGCGCGCCTGCGATTTCTTCGTCCAGACGGCCGGCGTTGAGACGACCGACGTAGTCGCTGAGCTGCGGCATCACGATCGGGCACGCGTCGATCGGAACGACCTCGTGCGAGCGCTGCTTGTAAAAGCCGATCGACGGAAGCTGCGAGCGGTGCTCGACGACCAGCGACATCTTGTTGCGATAGTTGCGCGGCGCGTTCATGCCGATCGTGTCCCGCACCGCGACGTCTGCGAATCCGCCGATGCGCTGGAGCGCGTTTTGTACGACGTCGCGTTTCCACGCCAACTGTGCGGGGTAGCTGAGGTGCTGCACTTGGCAGCCACCGCACACGCCGAACACCGAACAAAACGGCTGCACGCGGTACGGCGAGCCCGAAATCAACCGGATGAGATCGGCGACGGCATACTTTTGTTTCACCGTCGCGATCGCGACGCGTGCGGTCTCGCGCGGAAGCGGACCGAAACAGAAAACGGCCATCCCGCCGGCGCGACCGACGGCTTGCCCGTTTGAAAGCAGATCGGTGAAGGTAACCTCGAGCTCCGCTCCGGGGCGAAGCGAAGAGGTTCGTTTAGGCGCTGTGTCTCTGCTCGTCAAGCGTCTTGAGCAGCGAATTCGCTTCGTCGATTAGCTGCTGAATGCGCTGGCTCGTCGGATCGTCCGGCGGACGATTCGCACGAGCTACAGCTTGCACGATCGCGTAAGCGACCGCGGCACCGACGGCAACGGTGCCGATCCCGATACCGATCCACAAAAAGGCTCGGGCGACCCGGCGATCTTCGCGATCGCCGCGTTCAGCGTGATTGACGTTGTGGTCGGACGGTTGCACCTGGTTCCTCCTCGAGGCGATAGACGTGCTTTCTCGGACGGGTCTAGCTTTACCCGGCGATGTAGAATACCCACGGTAGTTATTATGATCTCAGAGGAGCGCGACAAAGAGCGCGGTGCTAGGAATCTGCTGTGGGCCTTTCTCGCATCGATCCTCATCCACGCGCTCCTGATCCCCGTGGCCTTTTCTTCATGGGCCCACAGCGTGCGGCTCTCGCAGCAGCCGCCGAAGCGCGAATGGGTGATCAGCTCGACGGCGGTTCGGATCGAGCATCGTACCGTGCCCCAGCGGCGCAGCATGCCCACCCGGCCGCAGCCGCAACCGATGCCGCCCCAACCGCGGCCGGTTCCGCCGCGGCCCCAGGTTCGGCCGCAGCCGGTTCGACCGGCGGCTCCGCGCCGAGAGATCGCTCGAGCCGCCCCAACGGCACCGCCCCAGCCCGAGAAGCGTCCGGAGAAAACCGCGGAGCCCTCACTCGAAAGCCGGCTCCAGCGCCAGCAGCAGGCCTTCTCTCAGGAAGTAGCCCGGCTTCACGAGCAAAACAACCCGCTGAGCATCGCGGCACCGCACGAGCCGCCGGCTTCAACGTATCGGCGAACGTACTTCGACGTGCCCGGGCACAGCCACCGGGAACAGGTAGAGGCGCTGCTTCTTCCGCTGCGTCACTGGCGCCGGAGCGATATGAGCTGCTACTACGTGCGGTATATCGCCCAGTTCACCTCGGGCGGCAGCGAGGACGGCGTCATACCCTGGCCGGTCTGCTATCCCGCAAGCAACGACGCGATGGCCTACCCGCCGTATCCGCACGATCTGCCGATTCCGCTGCCGCAGCGCGATTACGTCTTGCCGGCGGGAACCTATCTCACGCCACTCTTAAAGTCGATCTACGATCGGAGGTCGTAATGCTCGTTTGGGACACGCACGCCGGTTTTTCTCCCGATCCCGCGGCGGATCTGTCGAACCTGCAACAGTGGCGCGATGCGGGCGTCGACTATCTCTCCATCAACGTCGGCTTCGACGCGCTGCCGTGGCACAACGCCATGAAGACGATCGCCGCCTTTCGGCGGTGGATATTATCGCATCCCGGCGACTACGCGCTCGCCGCGTCAGCCGACGACGTACGGCGCGCGAAAGCCGAGAATAAACTGGCCGTGGCCTTCGACTTAGAAGGCACCAACGCGCTCGACGGCCGCATCGACATGGTGGAAGTCTACTACCTGCTCGGGGTTCGGCAAATGCTATTCGCCTATAACCGGAACAACGCGGCGGGGGGCGGATGCCACGACGACGATTCGGGACTAACGGATTTCGGGCGCGGTATCATCGACGAGATGAACCGGCTGGGAATGTTCGTCGACGTCAGCCACTGCAGCTATCGCACCAGCATGGAAGCGATCGAGTACTCCAAACAACCCGTGATCTTCTCTCACTCGAACGCTCGCGCATTATGCGATCACGAACGCAACATCCGCGACGAACAGATCGTGGCCTGCGCTCGTAACGGCGGCGTGATCGGGATCAACGGGATCAGCCTCTTCCTCGGCGATCCGGCCGCGTCGTCGAGCAGCTTCGCCGATCACGTCGAGTACACGATCGCATTGGCCGGCCCGCAGCACGTCGGTATCGGACTCGATTACGTGTTTCCGGTTGGGAGCGAAGACGTCGATGCGGTGGTTCGCGCCAATCCGCACTTCTGGCCGCCCGAGCGCGGCTACGCCGTCGACGGCGTGACCTGTGCCCGCCCTTGGCAACTGCGCGAAGTGGCCGAACTACTTTCGCAACGCGGCCATAGCGACGACACCGTCCGCTGCGTCTTAGGAGAAAACTTCCTGCGCCTGGCTGAGAAAGTCTGGAAATAAACACATCACCCCCGCTTGCACCCAAGCGAGGGTGATGTGAGTGCTCTGATTACGAGTCCGAAGACTCAGCGCATCAGAGTGCCTGAGCGAGTGCCCAACCAAGTGGCGAGCCGATGCCCGCAGCCTGGTTGTAGTGACTCGACGTGCACGAGTACGCTCCGTTGCTGCCCGACGTGCACGGGATGAAGTACGTCCCGTAGCCGTGCGCAGTGAACAGACTGTAGATCGTCGAGTTGAGGAAGCCGAGCTTGGCTCCGTGATACTGATCGGCCTCGAGTACGAGCGCTACTGAAGCGGGCGACGACCACGACGTTCCGAGATACTCGCCCCACGATCCGCCCGTGTAGACCGCAACCGGGTCGAACGGAAGCGAGATGTCGGGTTGATTGCGGCCCGTCGTGATCATGCCCGTGACACCGCTCTGGTAGCTCGGCTCGGCGAACACGGTCGAGACGCCGCCGCCGCCCGAGTCACCCGACGCGCTGCCCATCGTTACCGAGGTTAGCGGCGTCGATTGTTCGGTGAAGTTCACGCCGCCGACCGACAGGAAGTACGGACCGCCGGCCGGAGCGCTGACGCCCTTGCTGCTTCCGCACTCGTTGCTGCCGGTGTCGCCCGACGACGCCGAGAATTCGACGCCTTCGGCAGCACCTTGCTGCGCGATCGAGTTGGTCGAATCGGCAAACGGCGTATCTTGCGATTCGCAGCCGCCGAACGACGAGTTCACGGCAGCCGCTTTACCGTCGCTCAGGACTTGGTTATACGTATCTTCGATCGCTTGATCCGTAAGCGAACCCATGTCGTAGACGATGATGTTCGCCGCCGGCGCCAAACCTGCGATCGTTTGCACGTCGAGGTCGACCTCGGCCTCGTCGCCGCTGCCGCCGCCGTCAACGGCCTCATTGGTGATCGTGCCGGTGTGCGTGACGCCGGCAGCCGAGAGATAGGCGTTGGTGTAGCTGGACGTCACCGGATCGTCGATGGCGATCGCAGCGGTGTAACCCGAACCGTTGCACCCGTGCTGTACCGGGAAGTCGAACGGATCGGCGACGCCCGTCGCGAGCGTTCCGGACGAGTTGGTCAACGGGCCGCTGAGTTTGGTGCCGCTACAGGCGCCGCTCGGCGTCGGCGTAGCGGTCGGAACCGCGGTCGGCGTTGCCGTCGGCGACGGAGTCGGCGAATGCGTCGGCGAGCCGGTCGGAGTTGCCGTCGGCGACGGCGTCGGCGAATGCGTCGGCGACGCAGTCGGCGTTGCCGTCGGCGCCGGTGTCGGCGTGGGCGGCGGTGTCGGCGTGCTGGTGCCGCCGCTGAGCGTTAGTGCGGTCGAATCGATGAAGAAGTCGGTCGCACGCGTTCCGGTTTGGTTCGACGTCCACTTGATGGCCGCGCTGCCGCCGGCGTACGAAGACAGATTGACGGTTTCTTTGACGTAGCCGCCGCCCGTGTTCGTGCGGTTGCTGAACGACTGCAAGGTCGCTCCGTTGACCGTAAGATTAAGCGTGTCTTTCGTGGTGGTCGTGCCGTCACCGGTGTACACCCACAGGTAGTACGTCAAGGTGGCGGTGCAGCCGGCCGGAATCGACGCGGTCTGCGCGAGCGTGTCGGTTTCCGGCGAGCTGTAGCCGTCCAGCCACGCTTCCCAGTTACCTTGATACGACAGGTAGTAGTCGTTGGTGATCACGCCGGAGCTCGCCGTCCAGTTGACGTTGCCCGATTCAAAACCGGGGTTGAGCAGCAGCTGACCGGTGCAGCCGGCCATCGGATGCAGCATCGCAAACGGCGACTCTTGGCTCGCCGAACCCGCCGGCTTGACCGCCGGGATCTTCGAGGCATCCGGGAACGGATGCGTTACGCCGCCGCTTTGTTCGACGCCCGTACGCGCGACGACGACGTTCGACAGCGATACGTCGCGCACGATCGACGCGATCGAGTTGGGGACGATGCCGGGCCGGACGTTCGTGAAGCGCTCGCCGTACTTACCTTGGCGAACGTTGTGGATTTCGGTATGAAAAAAACGCTCGACGACGGCGGCCGGAGCCTTCGCATCGACGATGGTACGATTCGAAAAACGATGGGTGATCGTGAAACCGGCGTGACGCAGCTCGCGCACGACGGTTGCTTCTTGTTCGCGCGTCGGCGCAAAACGCTCGTTGAACTGCGCCGGCGTCAACGCGTGATGCCGTCCTTGTCCGAGCTCCGCGACGAAACGGTCGAGTTCTTGCTGGTGGTTGTAGCGCAGCGTGAGCACGACGCTCACCGCTGCTTTACCATTGCGGCGACCCGCGTCGGTAAAAGCTAACTTTCCGAAAGTGCGGGGAACCGTCATCATCGGCGATGCCGACAGATCGGATTTCATGGGGGCCGTCGACAGATCCGATTTCATCGGAACGCTCGACAGCGAACCTTGATCGCCCGCGCCGGATCCCGGCGCGGGAAGCAGCGAGCCGTTGTTCTGCCCACCGCTACACGCTGAAAGCGTTAACGACAGGCCGAGCAAGGCCGCCGCTACGCGCGATAGTCTTCGCATGTGTCTCCTCAAAGCCAAAGCAACGAATGTATGGGTCTTGGGATCTAGTCAAGACTACGTAAAGAGGAGACCCCCGTCTAGCGCCGTTTGCACCTGTAGTCCATTGCCACATAAGTGCGTTTTGCACTCAGTGCCGAGCGTAGCGGCTACTTTTTATTGGCTACTATTTATTGGCTACGATTTCGCAGAGTACGCGATGCAGTAGCCGTGCGGAGAGATGTTGCCGTCGACGATCGCACACGAACCGTCGCCGTTGGGGTCGTTGCCTGGCGTGAAGAATTTGCATCCCGAGCACTGCATGCCGTTGTTGGGCGACGTCTGATAGTGCATGGCATCCTTGGACGATTTCGCGCCTTGCGCTTCGGCCGCGCGATCCAGGACGACCGCGAGGACCGGCAGCAGGGCCGCTCGTTCCAGGAAGGCCGCTCGCTTGATGAGCTTCTTCATACCCCGAAGCTAACGCCGCTGGGTGAAGAAAATCTGAATCGGGACTATCGTACTAGCCGCCGCCGGCTGTCGCCAGGAAGCAGCCGACCGACGGGAAAAACAGGGGCCGCCATTGGCGCGTTCTTCCCTAACAAGGATTATTGTGGATGCGAACTCCTGCTGACGGACTTTACTCCGCCTTAGCTCTCGCGTTTTTTCTTTCCGGCTGTTCTCCGTCGAACGGTTTGCCGACGGCGGCACTCGGTTCCGCTCAGGACAAAATGCCATTCTCCGAACGCGACTGCTCCAAGCCGGTAACCGGCGGCACTCGCCTTGGTTCGTTCGAGGCGGCGTTTACGGGCAGGTTTATCATCGGCAACCCGTCGACTTTTCCGCTCGAGCTCACTTCAGAAGATCGCTCGGGGCGCCGGTTTTCGGGACCCCTCAAAGCGCCGATCCTCGTTACGCTCGAAGATCGGCTCGGCCACGTCCGTCTGAGCTGTAACGCGATTTGGGACACGACGGTAACGCCCCACGTTTCGTGGGACGGGCACGGCGATAACTTCAAAATACGTATCCGCTTTAAAAGCCGAATCCAAGTTCTTGCGCTCTGGACGAACTTGCCGAAAGACATTGGATTGAGCACGGCTTCATTGCAAATCGTCCCCGCGTGGCTGCGCCTCGGGAGTGACGGGAACCTCTGGGGCCCACTCCGTCTTTTTACCGGAGTCGACGTAGCGCGCATCGCGCTCAACGGCGAAACCACAATTTTTAGCGATCCGGATCCGACTCGCTCGGCGCCCCTCCTTCAAACGGTGCGTGGGCCCGACGGCAATGTGTGGATACCCTACGCTAGCCAATATGGCCCAGGCGGCATGGACAGAGTTGCTCCCGACGGCACCTTCACGGCGTTTCCATTCCCGTCGGCCGCTTACGAAGTTAACGCGATGGTTGCGGGCAAAAGCGACGACCTCGTTTTGGCGCTGACTTGGTATAAGGGCGGAGAGATCGCCAGTTTCGGCATGAACGGCGCCCTCAAAATATTAGCAACCGCGCCCAGCAACATCACCAATCTTACTTGGGGCTCCGACGGCAATCTGTGGTTTCTGTTGAAGCCCGTCACGGCACCTTACGGAAGGCACGTTTACGTCGGTACGCTGACCGCTACGGGTTTGAAAACGTACGCGCTGTGCTGTTTCAATCAGTACAACGGTTACTTTAGCTTCGCGGTAGGGCCGGATGGAAAATTCTGGGCACCGTATCCTTACGGCAGCAAAACGCTGCTGAAGTTCACGACGTCGGGCCAAATCACCGACCGCATCGACATCCCTTACCCTGCAGCCGCGTGGTCGCCCGTGCTCAAGGGTCCCAACATCGTGGATTATGCCATCGACGGCAAAGGTGAGCTGTACGCCGCCGACGAGGGCGCGGACGGTTCGGAGCATGGCGGCAGCGGGCTCATTGCCTTTACGAAGCGCGGCACGGTCAACGAATATCCCACGTACGTTTTGGGCATTGACGAGCCGACGAGCGTCGTTTTCGATGCGCTCGCGGATCGTCTTTATCTCGCGAATACCTACCGCGCCGCGCATAGGGCCGGCGGAAGCATCATCGCCGTCGATCCGAAGGAGCTCTAACCTATGTCACGCTCCGTAAAAATGCTTGTCTTCTGTTTCTCTACCGTTGCAATCTCAACCGGCTGTGGCGGCAGCGGTCCCACGTCATTCGTTCCACGCACGAGCGGAGCCGTTGCAACGAAAACTCCAGATTTAAAGACCATGGGCGTCAGCTTTCGCGTGCCGTCCCCGGACCCTAAAATCGTAAAGACGATACGCGTCTCGCTCAAACAAGGCAAACGCGACTATCGATCGATTATCAAACTGGTGCGGGGAAACAGTACGTGTCACAAGTGGGAACAGGGGCTTCTTTGCGGCTTCTACGTCAAGCTCGCTCGTGACGACGTCACCTACGACATATCGTTTCTCGATAGTAAAGGACTAGTGACGTTCCGACGCTCGGACACAGTCGGCCCCAACTACGGCAATGGCCTCAAGTTCATTATCGTCAATCAATGGACGTCGGCAACGGTCAAGTTCAGCAATCCGATCATGGGAGCTCCCCTTCGAATCCCCATCGACGTGACCGCGTATTATCAAGAAAAACGAGGGGCCGAGACCGAGACCGTCATCGGTCCGCAAGGATTCACGACTCCGATTCCACTCGTGGATACCGATAAAACCGGAGCCACCTCGCTGTCCACGACGAAGGTGACGTCGCCGGCAACCCAGGTGGTCCTCAACTATGACGGCAAGTCCTTCGTCAATCCGGAAGTCGGGTTGGCGATTCCGCGAGCGCGGCGACAAATGATGCTGCCTTTCGTGCACGACGAGGAGTACGAGCTGCCTTCGCACGACGGCACCGCGACCAATGCCGGCTTTGGACGCATCATTCCCAACGCCGACGGTTCCATGACGTTTCTCGAAAATCAAGGCATCGGGCATATTACTGCCGACGGATCGATCTCGGAAACGAAACTGTCTGCGTACCCCTTCGATATTGTAAGAGGCCCGGACGGCAACTTTTGGGCGCTCGTCAACGACCAAACTTCCAACAGCAGTCAAGCCCTGGCGCGTATAAATTCGGACGGCAGTCTTACGGAGTATCCGCTTACCGATTGGAGTTCGGGACCGCTGGTGCTCGGTCCCGACGGCAACTTCTGGATGCCCGCCTCAACGACCACAGGCCTGCTGCGCCGCGTGACGCCGTCCGGTGTAGTCGCCGATTTTCCCTTGGGGTCGCTTCAGCAAGTCGGCTTAGACGATCTCATCGTGGGGCCGGACGGGAATTTCTGGTTCGACGGATCGGCGGTTCGCTTTCCCGGCGCTTCGCCGGTTCCGTTCATCGCCAAGATGACGGCGAGTGGCGCCTCCACGATGTTGTGGCTGCCCGGTACGATAAAGCCGTGCTGTGACGCGACGGTAGCGACGCTCACGTGGGCAGCGGGGGCTTTCTACACGGTAGCTACGAGCACGCTATCCAGCAAGAGGTTTTTCGAGCGTATAACCCCGGCGGGTTTGTTTCACGAGTTTCCGCCTAATCTCAACATCGCGCTTTCTGACCAGATCCCGCCGTTCAGCCCAACGGTTACGCTTGGTCCCGACGGCGCGCTATGGTATCCTTCGGCAGGCCTTTTCGACGTTCCATGCGTGCTCGGGCGTTCGACGACTCGCGGAGACGTTGCATTCGTGCAATTTGCCCGGACGTGCGCTGCGCCCAATGCTTCGCTCGCTCTGCCCGCTGCGCTGGCGGCCGGACCCGGTAACACGCTATGGTACGCGCGAGGGGATGTCATAGGGAAAGTTTCACTCTGAGCTGTCTTAGTGAAAGTTGTGCGAGGCGACGCCGCGAGTGATGCCCTCCGAGTCGAAACTCCAAAAGCGCTGAGCGAGCAGATCGATGCAGCCGCCCTCCTTTTGAAGCTTCCCTTCGATCACGAGTACCGGCGACGTGCGAATGACGCGGCGATACTTTTCGTAGACGTCGGGACGCACGATCACGTTGACGATACCGGTCTCGTCCTCGAGCGTTAAAAAGACGAAGCCTTTAGCGGTTCCCGGCCGTTGACGCGTGATCACCATGCCGCCGACGCGGCAGACGAGATTGCGCGGCTGATCGCTCAACCGCGCGGCCGGAATGACGCGGCGCGCGTCGAGCTGCGCACGAAAGTGCGCGATCGCGTGCTCGTTGGGCGTCACGCCGGTCGACCAAAGATCGAACGCGGTCGCTTGCTTCGCGGTAACCGGCGCAAATCGCACCGGCGGTTCGTCGACGTCCATTAGTTTGCCGAGTTCGCCGCGGGCCTCACGCTCGTCGAGAGCACGCAGCGCCCACATAGCGTCGCGGCGCGACGCAAACCAGGGAACGAACGCACCGGCGACGGCAAGATTCTCGATCGCCTCTTTCTCGAGCTGCGTGCGCTGCGCGAAGTCGAGAATGTCGCGAAACGCACCGCCGGCAAGCGCCGCCTCCAAACGCGTACGCTGCACGTCTCCTAATCCGCGCACCAGATGGAATCCCAAACGCAGTGCACCTTCGCCGTCGACGTGCGACCAATACTCGCTGGCATTAACCTCGACCGGCTTGACCGCAACGCCGTGCCGCCGCGCGTCGTTGACGAGCACTTCGGTCGAATAAAACCCCATCGGCTGCACGTTGAGAATCGCCGCCGCAAAGATTGCCGGATGGTGGCATTTCACGTACGCCGACGCGTACGCCAGCAGCGCAAAGCTCGCGGCGTGCGATTCGGGGAATCCGTAATCGGCAAATCCTTCGAGCATGTGGAAGAGCTGCTCGGCGGCCGCGCGATCGATGCCGTTATTGACCATGCCCTCGACCAGGCGCGGATAGATCTCGTTCATGCGTTCGTGCGAGCGCTTGTGCCCCATCGCGCGGCGCAGCTGGTCGGCCTCTCCCGGCGTAAAGCCGGCCGCCTCGATCGCCATGCGCATTCCCTGTTCCTGAAAGAGCGGAACGCCCAGCGTTCGTTCCAGCACGTTCTTGAGTTTGGGATGCGGATACGTCACCGGTTCGAGCCCGGCCCGGCGCCGCAAGAACGGGTGGATCATCTGGCCCTGAATGGGACCTGGCCGAATGATCGCCACCTGCATCACGATGTCGTAGAAACATTCCGGTTTCATTCGTGGCAGCATCGATTGCTGCGCGCGCGATTCGATCTGAAAGACGCCGATCGTGTCGGCCTTCTGAATCATCGCGTAAGTGGGTTTGTCGTCCGGAGGGATCGTGTGCAGGGCTAACGGTTTCTGGTGAACCCGCTCGTGGATGCCGAACGCTTCGCGCAGCAGTGAGAGCATGCCCAGGCCGAGGAGATCGATCTTGATCAGACCGAGCTCTTGAAGGTCGTCTTTATCCCATTGAACGATCGTGCGGTCGCGCATCGTCGCCCATTCGACCGGAGCGACGCGGATCAACGGATCGCGCGTGATCACCATGCCGCCGGAGTGGATGCCCATGTGGCGGGGGAAACCGTCGATACGCTTGCAAAGCCACGCCAGATTCTCGCCGATGCGCGGCTGCAACGTCGCCGCAGCTTCTTCGAGCGACTCGCGCGCGTCGAGCTCGCGCGCCAGCACGTCGACTTCCTCTACGCTCAAGCCGAGCGCTTTGGCGACGTCGCGCAGTGCCGAGCGCGTTCGATAAGTGATCACTTCGGCAGCCATTGCCGCGTTGGCGCGGCCGTAGCGCTCGTAAATATACTGAATGACCTTTTCGCGGTCCTGATGCGCGAAATCGATATCGATATCGGGAATTTCCTTACGTTCTTCCGACATGAAGCGTTCGAAGAGCAGCTTCATGCCGATCGGATCGACGGCGGTAATTCCCAGCGCGTAACAGACCGCCGAGTTTGCCGCCGAGCCGCGGCCCTGGCACAGCACGCCCAGATCCTCAGCTTTACGCACGATATCCCAGACGATCAAAAAATATCCGGCGAGATCCATTTTGGCGATGATGCCGAGCTCGTAATCGAGCTGGCGCTCAACGTCGGACGAAAAAGGCGTGGCGTAGCGTTCGGCAGCGCCGCGATAGACGAGCTCCCGCAGATACGACTGGCGCGTGTAGCCGTCGGGAACGGCGAAGAGCGGAAACTGTCCCACCAAACGTTCGAGCCTGAAACGACAGCGCTGCGCGATGGCGATCGTTCGTTCGATCGCTTCGGGATACGGCTCGAAAAGGCGCCGCATCGTATCGGGCGACTTCAAATGGTATTCGGCATTGGGACGCAGATGGTGGTCGGCGCGGGCGCGCTCGAGCGTCGTGCCGAGTTTCACGCAAGTCAGCACGTCGGCGACGGCGGCGTCGTCTTTATACGCGTACGCCACACCGTTGGTCGCCACGAGCGGTACGTGCAGCTCGCGCCCAAGACGCACCAGCCGTTCGTTCCGCTGCGCTTCGGCAATCGTCAGGTGCTGCTGCAGCTCGAGATGGAAACGATCGCCGAAAATCGCGATCGATCGCCGCACTTCTTCTTCATCCACCGTTTGAGAGAGCGCGATCAAACCGTCGCTTCGTCCGGTCAAGTCGGCGAGTTCCAAGCGTGCGTTGCCCTTGCTGCCGCGAAGCTGGGCGATCGAAACGAGCTCGCAAAGGTTGGCGTAGCCGCGTTCGTCTTCGACCAGCAGCACGATGCGCGCGCCGCCGGTAACCGTGAGCTCGCTTCCCACGATGGCGCCGATGCCGCGCATGCGCGCGCGCGACGCGAATCGTACGGCACCGTACAAACCGTCGCGATCGGTCAGCGCGACGGCTGCCAAACCTAAAGCGGCGGCACGATCGACGAGTTCTTCGGGGTGCGATCCGCCTTCTAGGAAGCTAAAGTTGGACCAGCAGTGTAACTCTGCGTAAGCGGGCTCAATCGTAGTTGCCTCGCAGATACCACTGCGTTCCCTGGCGATAAATGCGATAGAGTTCGCCGTCGTCCAATAATACGTCGTACTCGTCGCGAACGACGTACGCATCGGAGAACCACCCGATCTCAACCCGCCACGGGCCCGAGCACTCGACGACGGCGCGCGGCGGCTTGGCATCCAATCCAACGGCGGCGGGTTCGCCGTTGCGCACGCGAACGTCGATTTCGGTAACGGCTAGTAATCGCAACTGCGGAACCAGCGTTTCGCACGCAAGCTGCGAACGCTTGTCGTTCATCGGCTCGCGCTTGGGCGCGACGTATGGGTCGTAGGCGAAGCGCTCTTCGAGCACGTGCGCGCTGCGCGTGCGAGCTCGCCGTACCGGCTCGCCGAGCATCGCTTCCAATCGGGAAATCGCCACGGCGATCGCTTGCGGATCGAAATCGCCGTCGGCGAAGAGCGCAACCTTCTCGCCGCCTTCTTCGAGCCGCACCGCGCGTAAGCGCAGCCCGACGATGGGCGCCTCGAAACGTACCCCGTCGAGCTTTGCGCGCACGACGTCGAGCATGTCGCGTTCTCGAATCGTCGGCGATGCCAGCAGCACGTCGAAGCACCGGGTAGCCGCGTCTTCGAGCTCGACGTCGAGCTGCAGCGAACCGGCGCGCTTTCCGCACCGTTCTAAATCCGAGCAAATTCGAGAGAGCAGCACGCGCAGCGCAAAGATCACCTGGGCCTCGTCGTCGGCTCTTCCCTCGCCGAACATCGTCGCTTCGATCGCAACGGAGTGGGCGCGAGGAACCAATGGTGCCGGATCCCGGCCGCACGCGCAAGCGTGCCATCTCGCCGCTTCCGGTCCGAAACGGCGAACGAACGGTCCGTGAGGCATTCGCGCGAGATCGCCGATCCGCTCGATTCCCAAAAGACGCAAACGCTGCACTATTTTGGGGTCGATGTCCAGCAGCTCGAGCGAAAGCGGCGCGAGAAAGCCGCGCTCTTCGCCGGCGGGGCAAATCGTGCCGTTGCCAACGGATGCCGCGGCACGCGCGCACGTTTTATTGCTTCCGATTCCCAGCCGTGCGTCGAGAACGAACGGCGCGATCGCTTCGCGCGTACGCCGCATCCATTCGACCGGAGTTCCCGGACTGCCGTGCATATCGACAAACGCCAACCCGGGGCGCGCGTCGTCGATCAGCGGCGAGACGGCATCGAGCGCGTCGAGCAGCTCTTCCCACGACGGGAGCTCCGCACTGGCGCTAACACACAGCAGCACGTGCCACCGCCCGCTTTTCGAAAGCCGCGGTTCGATGTTTGCGAACCTCGGCGCAAACGTCGTAGCCGGCAATCGTGCACCACACGCCGCGCTTTCCTACGATCTCCAGCCGGCCGCGGGTACAGTAGAGCCGCACGGCGGCAGCCGCCGCAAGCGGCGCGAGTCGCGCAGCTGCAGCGTGCGGGGGCGCAACGGCAACGAGCAAGATGCCGGTGCGATGTGCCAGTCCGGCCAAACGCATCCAAACCGCAGCGCGCAACTCGGGAACGGGCACGAGTACCAAACGGCACGCCTTGGAGCGAATCAGGACGTCGGCCGCTCGCGCGACGCTCAGCGGCGACTGCGCGGGAACGATGAGGACGCGTTCCAATCGCGCGCCCGAGCGCGCCAAGTCCGGCGGGTATAACGCGCCGTCGTCGACGATTGCGGCAGCGGACCGGCGGGTCACCGAGGCCACGAGGCTGGCGGCAATGCTCCAACGGCCTGCCGGCCCTTCGAGCGTGACGAGCGAGCCCCTGGGGAAACCGCCGCCCAAGACCCGGTCGAGGGCCGGAACGGCCGAGGGAATTAACGACTCGACCCGAGGGCGGGGGGCGGCGAACGCAGCGTTATCGAGGTCCGCTTTTAGGGCGGCAAAGGCGGTATGGCGGGAGGGGGAAAGCTGACTCGGCATCGCCATGGGAAACCATGGTATCGAACATATGTTCGATAGTCAAGGGCGGCGCCGCTAGTTCGTCTTTTTGGTGCTCACCGGCGAGTTGGAGCACAGCGCGGCGCTATCGAGCACCGATTTCGCCGCATCGTTTTCGCGCTTTTGCGTCTCGCCGATCGTCCAGTTCAATCCCTCGAGCAGGCGCGTGACCGGATTGTAGCCCAGCGTCAAACCCGGAACGTTCGCGAGATCGATGCTATAGGGATTTTGCGGAAGTCCGGCTTGATTCGGATTACCGTACAGTGGGTTTGGCGACGGAGTCCCGTACTGGTGCGAACTCGTGAAATCGCTGTGCTGATTGACCGACTCGATGTACTCTTGGCCCGAGTGCTGGAGATCGGCCATCTGTTGCGTATCGACGAAGCCGCTGATGATATCGAGCGAGGCCTGCTGAGTCGCCAGCGCTTTGAGCAGTTTCGCGCGAATGTCGGCAAGATGCGCGTCGTCTTCGGGAGTTCCCGAGCCGTGCGTCAGCTCCGGAGAATCGAGAATCTTCTCAATGGCGATCGCGTTGTTGGCGATCGGACCGATCAAGTTTTCCATTCCGAGCAACGCCATGTTTTGCGACGGGTTGAGGAGAGTCTGGGCAGCACCACCGGTCGAGGGAGACCCTGGATTGTAACCGGCGTTCGCGCTCGTGCTGTTGTCGACGCCGTAGAGGCCGGCTTGATTATAACGCTTGAAGAGGTCGGGGCTCTTGCCAATGGTGCGATCGCTTTGCAGCATCATGCTCAAGGCCGGGGCTATGTGCTTGTGCAGTTCGCTGCACAACGGCCGAGTAATGATGTGATAGATCTGCGGAGGAGGCGTCCGCGTAGCAGCGGGCGCGGGAGTGGGAGCCGCCGCCGCGGCCGTCGGGGAAGCGGGAGCGATCGTGGCGAGCGCTACGATCAGCACCGCGGGGAGAGCCTTGTACATCCCTGCCATTCTACTCCCCCAACGGCTGTGGAGGCCTGCTTGTTACGCCTGAGCTTTGGTTAGTTTTTGCCAACCGCGCTGGCGAGCGAGAGCGTGCCGGCCTGAGCCAAGTCGTCGGCCGTCTGGCCGCCGTCGTGCGACCAAAGTTGCAGTTCGCCGGTCGACGAGAGCCACCGCGAGAACTGTACGCGTGACGACGATCCGAGCACGTCGAGCGGAATCTTCATCGTCACCGTATAGCCGCCGCTGTACGATGCGGCCGCGGTGTCCCACCCGGCAGTATTGGCGGTGCTGTCGTCGGTGTGTTTGCCGTCGAGACCGACGCCCAGGTGATATCGCTGGCCCGTGCTTCCGCCGGGCCAAAGGTCGATGGCGACCGAATCGCCGCCGGGCAGACCGACGAGTTGTTCGCTTTGCGGAACGTCGAAGCGCACGTAGAGCGCCGAGTTATCGCGCACGACGTGAACGTCAGCGGGCTCGGCGACGCGACCGCCGGACGAGTCGAACGCGAGCGTTGCGCTGCCGGCCTTACCAAATGCCGACGGCGCGTGCGGATCGAGCGACGGTGCTGAGGCAACTATTGGAACGTCGAGTGAGGTCGCTGCAAACGCCGGTGCTGCGCTCATCGTTATACTCAATGCGCCGGCAAGAGCGAGAATGGAACGTTTCACGATGGTACGATCTCCTTTGTCGATGAGTGTCGTTTAGTTGGCACATGTCTTTCGATCGATCGCGACATGTACGAGGGTTCGATGGCGGTGTTTCACGATGCCAGCGCGGTGACACAGCGCGACGTCAATCACGTTCCCTTCTCGGCACCGGCGTAGAAGATCACTTTTACGAGAGCTTGGGGGACGGTTACGAGCGTATTTGGATTGCCGTACGCGACGTACAGCTCTTCGTTACGCAAACGGAGGTGATAGGCTATCGATACGTTGGAGCAGGTTCCCATGCAGTTACCGCCGCCGTTGGGATCCGGCGGATAGCCGACGACGCGGCGAACGCCCACGGCGAACGAGGAATCCGACGACACTTGATACGAGTACGAGACGCCCTCGAACCATTGCCGGTTGTCGCTGCCGTGCGAGAAATACTGAGCGGTATTGTCGAGCGTGAACGTCAGTGCGCCGCGGCTTCCGACCCGAATCGTCGAGTTGCGGAACCACGTGTCGAGGCGCCCGTTGAGCCCGTAGTTTCCGGTATAGTATTGAATCTGGGTCGGCGTCGCCGACGATCCGTGGGTCGGGAAGTTATTCATGTTGTTCTGCATGCCGCTGTGAAAGGTCAGCGAGAATCCCGCATTTTGCGATAGCGGCTCTAAGAGCGTTCCGAATCGCCAGTAGTCCGATCCGGAAAATAGCTGCAGATCGATGGTATTTTTCGTCAGGATGTCGATCAGCGCTTGATTGTCGCTCTGCGCGATACCGTACTGCGGACCTTGGTAACGATCCATGAATCCCGAAACGCCGACCGACGAGAGAAAGTCTTGGGGTGCTAACGTCCAGACGCGCGCGCTGTACAGCGCGTATCCCGCGATGCCGGGATGCGAGTCGAAGCCGTCGACGGGATTGAACTGCGAACCGACGCTGCGCATCGATCCAAAGAGCGCGAAGTGCTGATTGCCCCAGCCGGTACCCGCGTCCCACCAGGTCGCCTGACCCGGATTGGTTACCAAGGTTCCGGTTTCGTTGGCATAGTTTACGTACGCGCTATAGTACTTGCCGTTGAACCAATTCACACCGACTTGGTTGGTGACGTCGACGACTCCGGGAACGTCCGCCACGACGTGCTGGAGCGCCCCGTTCCACTGCGTGTTCGGGGACGTATAGTTGAGCGCGCTGGCGGCGTCGGTTCGTCCGTCGCCGATCGCATCGAAGGCTGCGAGTCCAAACTCGCCCTGACGCCCTTCGAAGGCGTAGCCCTGCGCCGGCGTCGGAATCGCCGGCGTGTACAGCGTCGTGCGAAAACCGTTGCAGACGTTGCAGTTGAACTGGTTATAGTAGGGTGCCGATTGCGTGAAGAACGGCCGTACTTCGCTAAAGACGCGAGGAAAGACGGTCGGAGAAATCGACTGCTGATCGATCTCCACGTCGGAGTAATCCGGGTGGAACGTTCCAAAGAAGGCGGCCGTCTGCGCCACCGGCACCGACCAATCGGCACCGACGCGCGACGTCGATCCGCCCGCCGACGAACTCGCTATCGAACCCAAGCCGTAGATACCGACGCGAGGCTTGGGAAGCGGCGCGCGCGCGACGATGGGCACGTTTACGTAACCCGCGCGCATTGGATCGTCCGGATTGGTCTGAGCCGAATCGTACGACCACACGTTGAGCTCGCCGCTGGACCGAACGTAGCGCACGAACTGCATCCGCCACGTTCCCACTTTAGCGCCGTGAACGACCCTCATCGGAATCGCCATCGTCACGGTGTAACCGCCGGCCGTGCGCGTGCCGTGCGTCTCCCACTGCGGCGAAAACGCGGTGTTCTCGCTGGAGTACTCGTTGTGCGCGCCGATCGGGTTCGATTCGAACTGGTACTGAAACCCTGCGGCGCCGGTCGGCCAGAGGTCGACCCAGACGGCGTCGTCGCTCCAGGCGATGCCGCCGCCGATGTTGGCGCCGCCGGTAACCGTGTCGTTGCTGTGCTGATTGTCGACGATCGGCTCGGACTGCTTGGCCTCGAACCGGACGTAGAGAAACTTGCCGTCGGTCGTCACGAGAACGTCGGTGGCGTCTCGCGCCGGCTGCGCGTGCCCGACGTCCCACGTCAGCTTGACGTTCGTGGCCTTATCCCACTGCGACGAACCGCCTCCGGCAGTCGCCGGGGCAGCGAGCTCGGTGACGGCGATTTGCGGATACGTGGCCGCCAGCGCGCCGCTTGCCGTATACGCAGCCAGCAGCGCGGCTAGAGCGATCGATCGCTTCACGGAAGAATGGCTCCCGCTAAATCGGAGTGCGCGTGCGCGCGTAGGGTTGCGGCATCGACCGGCGTGCACTGCTTATGCTCGCAGAGCAGAGCGCCGCGCAGGTCGGCGCCGTGCACGTCGGCACTCTCAAACGAAGCGCAACCCACTTGGCGATTTACCGTAACGCCGCCGACGACGTCGGTATTGTAGTTGCACAGCCGCGCGTTGCGCAGGTCGGCATTACGAAGGTCGGCGCCGCGGAAGTTGACGCCTTCGAGATCGGCGCCTTCCAACCGAGCGCCGCTTGCACGCGCGCCGCGCAGATTGCCGCCGGGGATCCCAATCCCGTCGAGATTGCGACCGGAAAGATTTGCGTCGCTCATATCGCACCCCGCGCATGCGTGCAGCAGTCCGCGGACGTCTGCGTCGGAGGCGCCGTCGAGAACCTCGCGTAAGTCGACGCCCGCGAGCTCGGCCGTTTCGAAACGCGCGCCCGCAATGCGCGCGTTACGCAGGCTGATCCCTGCGAGATGCGCGCCGCTAAAGTCCGCGCCTCGCAGATCGGCGTCGTGGAAGCTCGCGCCGGCCAGATCGGCGTCGCGGAAGCTCGCGTTACGAAGATCGGTATGGGCGAAGCTCGCGCCGACGTATTTCGTGTTCGAGAGATCCGCGCCGCGCAGATCGCGGTTCGCAAACGAACATCCCACGCAGTTCGACGGCAAACCCGTAACCAGAGCGAGGACTACGGCGAGGATGGAGATCACGTTAGGCTCCTTTTGGCGATCGAGAGGGACGCGGGGAACCAAGCCTCTGCGCGAGGCTCCAATTTCAGGCAGTTAAGGTACCGAGTAGCGGGGTCTAAGGTTCCGGGCTTCGGCGAACCGAAAAATCCGTACCGATCATTTTCGTTTTCGAGAGATCGACCCGGCTCAGATCGACGCCGCTGAGGTCGCAACCGTTGAACGTCGTTCCGTCGAGCCGAGCGCCGTCGAATTTGGCGCCGCTGAAGTCGTCGCCGACGAACTCCGAGCCGCTCAAGTTTGCGCCGCTCAGGTTCGCACCACTAAAATCGATGCCGCTCGTTCTTACGCCGGAAAGGTCGATGCCGCTTAGGTTGGCCTTGCTGAAGTCGCATCCGGTGCAGGTGTTGAGGATGGCACGGATTTCCGACGAGGTCATCTGCGCTCCGGTGAACTGGCAACCCGAGAGCTTGGCACCGCTGAAGTCGGTATCGACCAGATTGGCACCGGAGAAATCGCACCCCACGAGCTGCGCGTCGTGGAACTTGGCACCGCGAAGGTTCGCGTGAGTGAAATCGACGCCGCTGAGGTGACTCGACGAGAAGTCGGCTCCCTGCAGATTCGAGTTGCTCAAATCGACGCCCGTGAAGTTCCGGTTGCGCACGTCCTTGCCGGCCCAGTTGGCGCCGGAGTAATCGCACCCGCTGCACTCCCCAAGCGCGCTCTGCGCAACCATGCGATGCAAGGGCATGCCCTTGAGCGTGCTTTTCACGATCGAGTCCACGTCGACGTGCGGAATCGCAAAGTTCATCGCCGGTACGTGAACGTTGGCGGCCGGAACGCGAACGTCGATCTCGGGCACGCGAACGTTGGTCTCGGGCACGTGAACGTTAGTCGCGGGAACGTGAACGTTGGTCGCGGGAACGCGAACGTTGGTCGCGGGAACGCGAACGTTGGTCGCGGGCATGGCCGGCAACGGCGGAGCGCTGCGGAAGACGATGATCTTCTGGATCTTCGGAGCCGGCACCGAAACCGCCACGACCGGCGGCGGAATCGATAACGCCTGCAGACACGGTGCTGCAACCGACGGCGCGACCGCCGCGATGGCAAGCGACAGCGTTGCGACGATCGCGATCGCGATGGCAGCCGGACCGATCGCCAGCGTCGTGGCGATGTTACGGCCCGCGCCGAGGAGGCGCTCGATGCGCAGCGAGATATGCTTGCGCGTCGCGAAGACGCCGGGCGCCGGAATCGGCTGGCGCGGCCACGCCGACGTTTCGGCCATCTTGGTCAAGCACATCGCGTAGGGACGCACCGTTCCGGTCAGCGAGAGCACCCAATCGTCGCACGCTACTTCGCGTTCGAGATCGAGCTGCTGCGAAACGAACAGCGCGGCGGGATTCCAGGCCAGCAGCGCCAGCGCGATGCGCTGGAAACCGTTCGTCCAGTCGTCGCCGCGGCGCAGATGCGCGAGCTCGTGCAGGCTGATTTGATCGACTTCCGTTGCGGACAACAGCTCGAGCAGCGAACGCGGTATCAGGATCATCGCATCGAACAGGCCGACCGCAACCGGAACGTCGGTCTCGTCGCTCACGCACAGGCGCACTTCGCGCGAGCCTTTATTCGCGCGCGCCCAGCGGTCCATCGCGTCGCGGTACTCTAAGGGAAGCGGTAAGGCGTCGCGTTTGAGTTGCTCGAGCCGCACCAGACCGATCGCCAGGCGCACCAACGCGACGAGTGCCAGAACGGCCCAGAGCGCGAACACACCGATGGCGAGGGGGAGGGGGAACGTCACGCGGAAACGAGGCGGTAGCGCGGCCAGCTGCGCGGTGCTTTGCGCCGGCGTTGAAGCGGGCTCCAATCGGGTGGTGAGGGCGTGCGTCACCTTGGGCGCCCTCCCCACCCGCAGCGCCTTCGCCGTGGTTTTCGGCGAGGACGAGGTAGTCGCCGTCGAGGCGGTTGCCGTCGAGGGCGTGCTCGGGGTCGTAAGCGTGAAGAACGGAAGCGTCGTGGCGATCGGAACGATCACGACCGCCGCCAATGTGGTGCACCAGATCGCGTAACGCGTCGACGCGTTGATCTGCGGCCACGTGCGAACCAGCAGCCAGACGGCCACCACCAGCAACGGCCCTTCCCACAAGGCGTTCAGAACGACGGCGGCGATCGGCGAGGCGATCGCGTTGAACGTGTCGACGAGAGCGGCAAGCATTATTGGCCCTCCTCGTACTGCTCGATGAGCGCCTTCAGACGAGTTAGTTCGTCGCGCGAAGGCTTCTCGTTCTCGATCAAGCGTAGCGCGAGCTCGCCCGCGCTGTTGTCAAAAAACCTTGAAAGGACGTGGCCCACGGCGTTTTGAGCCGCGGCTTCCCGTTCGACTAGCGGACGATAGATGAACGCCCGGCCGGCCTCTTCGTGCGCGACGTAACCCTTCTGCTCCAGAATGCGCATGGTCGTCAGAACGCTGTTGTAGGCGATCGGCGGGGGCGGCAGCGCGGCCGTCACTTCCGCGACCGTCGCTTGCCCTTTTTGCCAGAGCACGTCCATGAGCCGCAGCTCCGCTTCCGTAAGGGTTGTCGATCGTTTCCGAGCCAAAACGGGATACCTCCTAAGAAATTAGTTGTATCCTACAGCCTTTAAGCCCGGCTGTCAACTAATTCCTTAAGGGGCTACCCGGAGCAGCCCAGCTCTTTCGCACGGTCGCTGCACGGCAGCGGGTTACGCTGCCCCGAGATCACCCGTTTCCGAAGGAGACCCACCCATGATTCTTCGACTGGGAGCCGCGCTGGCCGCGCTTGCGCTTGCATCGGCATGCGCGCATTCGTCCCCGCCATCGAGTGCGACATCGCAATCGTCCGCGACGTCACCGTCGTCGGGCGCTCTCGATGGGGTCAAGTACCGGGTCCCGCTCTACTCGAGCAACGTAACGAGCGCCGCAACGCCGGGATTAGAACCCGGCATATACCAGTTTCAGACGTCCGACTCCGCGCCCGCCGTAGTCGCGTGGTACAAGTCGCACATCCCGAGCGACATGGGGGGCAACTGGGTCAGCAGCGATCCCAGCGGGCCTGCCGACATAACGGACTGGAGCTACGTTCACCCGCATCTAGCGGCGGGCGACTTCTCCGTAGATGTCGAGCACGCGCGAGGCAGCGTGTCGATTTATGCAACCGGCACCAAAACCATCGTCGAAGTCGTAGACCGGTGACCGGCATGAAATATATCGCGCTCGCCGCATTACTTCTGGCCGTCGCGGCCGGCCACGATGGAACTCTGCCGCTCTATCCGCACGGCGCACCGGCGCTCGGGATGGGCGATATCCCGGCAAACGCATTGGCCCAAGGTGTTCCCTACCAGCAAACGACCAACGATAGCGTGGATGCCGTCGATCGGTGGTATCGAGCAAACCTCCCAAGATCGTGCAGCCGAATGAGCGCGTCGGGGGCGGTAAAGTATACGTGTCCGGGCGGAGTCATCGTGATCCAGAGTCACGGCGGAACGATCGTTTCGTTCATCCCACCGCTTCATCCGTAGTTCGACGTTCGTTTAGGACGGAGTTCCCTCGACGGTCTCGAGCGCTTGCTTCTCTTCGGTGGAGATGACCATGGTGAGGTCGAGCATGATGATGAGACGCTCGCCCAGCTTGCCGACCCCTTGGATGTACTCGGTGCCGACGCCGGCCACCATTTCGGGGGCGTCCTCGACGTTTTCGATGGGAATATTGAGCACTTCGGAGACGCTGTCGACGACAATGCCGACGCGCTTGTTGCCGATTTCAGTCACCACGATCCGGGTGCTCTTGGTCGGGTTGATCCGCGACATGCCAAAGCGCGTGCGCAGGTCGATGATCGGAATCAGCTGACCGCGCAGATTGATCACGCCTTCCATGAAACGCGGCGCGCGCGGCACGTGCGTGATCTCGACCATGCGAATGATTTCTTGTACCTGCGCGATGTCGACGCCGTACTCTTCACCGCCCAGGCGGAACGAGACGACTTGAACGACTTCGCCGGATAGTTGCTGGGTTTGCTCTCTGGTGTCGGCCATGGGTTCGATTATACTCCGGAGAATTCGGCTCGCGCCGCTTTGCCGCTGAGGTGCGCTTCGCTGACGAGCGAGTGAACGTCGATGATGAGCGAGATCGAGCCGTTACCGAGGATCGTCGCGCCCGAAATGCCGGGAATCCTTCCGACGACGTCGGATAGCGGCTTGATCACGATCTCCTGTTCGCCTTCGAACGAATCGACGACGAGGCCCACTTGCTTGCCCTGCAAGCCGACGATAACGATCATGACTTTTTCGGGGTCGCGCTGACCGCCTAGCTGGAAGAAGTCCGCAACGCGCACGAGCGGCACGACCTGTCCGCGCAACGTGATGACTTCGTTGCCGTGCACGGTCCGGACGTCGGGCATTTCGACACGCTGCGATTCGATGACGGAGTCGAGGGGAATCGCGTAGAGCTCGTCAACCACGCGGATGAGCAGCGCTTGGATGATCGCGAGCGTCAACGGAAGCTTGATCGTGAAGCGCGTTCCTTGGCCGGCAACGCTGTCGACGTCGAAAATTCCCTTGAGGCTCGTGATGTTCTTCTTCACGACGTCCATGCCGACGCCGCGGCCGCTGACGTCCGAGATGACTTCGGCGGTCGAAAATCCCGGCGTAAAAATGAGCTCGATGAGCTCACGATCGCTCAAACGATCTTCGGAGGAGATCAAACCTTGCTTGATGCCGCGCGCGCGAACCTTTTCGAGATCGATGCCGCCGCCGTCGTCGGTCACTTCAATGATGATCTGATTGCCTTCGTGATAGGCGTTGAGCGCGATGGTTCCCGCGCGCTGCTTGCCGCGCTGTTGACGGACGTCGGGCGGTTCGATGCCGTGGTCGACGCTGTTGCGCAGCAAGTGCATGAGCGGCTCACCGACTTCGTCGACGATCGTCTTGTCCAGATCGGTCTCCGCACCCGAAATTACGAGCTGTACTTCTTTTCCGCGCGCTTTGGCTACGTCGCGCACGAGGCGCGGGAACCGGTCGAAGACCTGTCCGATCGGCACCATGCGCACCTTCATGATCGATTCTTGAATCTCGTTGGTCGTGCGCGCGAGGAGCGCCGCCGAATCGGCGAGATCCTTAGCCAGCGGCGCGATAATGCCGTGCTGCGCGCCCATGGTGCCGCCGGGGCCCGCCGCCGTCGCTTTGTCGTTCATCAGGCGCTCGAGCGTATTGGCGATGTCTGAAATGCGCGTGCGGTTGATGACGAGCTCGCCGACGAGGTTGAGCAATGCGTCGAGACGTTCGATATCCACGCGAATCGTTTGGTGGAGCGAGCTGCGCTTGCCGCCGTCGGCCTGCTTTTGCGGCTTTGCGGGCGCTTCGGGTGCGGCAGCCGGGGCCGCGGCAGCAACCGCCTCGGGAGGCGGTTGCGGTGCCGGCGCGGGGGCGACCGCCGGTGCGGGTGCCGGTTCGACGGCGGCTACGGCTGCCGACGAACGCTGCGCTTCGGCCTCGGCGAGCAGACGCGCGACTTCGGCTTCGAACGCGTCCACGTCGGCGGGACTGGCCGCTTTGCTTTCCTCCGAGGCCGCCGCTTCGAACGTCATCTCCGCCCCGATGTTTCCTTCGATGACCTGCGACGTCTCCTCGTAGATCGCCACGAACTGATCGAGCCGCGACAGATACTCGACGAGCCCGCTGGGCGGCGGTGCGTCGCTGACGGCCGTTTCGACGAGGTCGGTAAGAAAGTCGCGCCCGTGAAACAGAACGTCGACGGACGTTTCGGAGAGCGGCATGCGATCTTTGCGCAGCAGATCGGCGAGGTTCTCGAGCTTGTGCGCGACGCCTTGAACCTCGGTGAAGCCCAGCATTCCGCCGCTGCCTTTGATCGTGTGCAGCGCGCGGAACAGTGAGTTCACGATCTCGGCGTGACCCTCTGCGCTATTGACGCACTCTTCCAGCTTGAGCAGATCGGCGTCGATCTGCTGCAACAACTCTTCCGCTTCGTCGCGAAAGTACGCAACGAACTCTTCGCGGTTAAAGAGTTCGTCGCTCATTTGGAAGGCGCTCCGGCTCCGCCTCCGCGCCCCCCATGCTGCGCATGGGGCCCCCGGGCCATGGCGCGCGACACATCTCGGTGGGCTTGAGATTCCCCTAGGGCGCGCCAAACCATCATTATCGCTCTAACCGTGATTCAGCGGGACTTCGTCCTGCAGCTCACTCAACGCCGAATACCGAGAGCAGCGGGCCGAGCGAGCCGGTTTCCGGTATCAGGATGAACTGGCCGGCGACTTCCTTCTCTTTATCGAGGAAGCTGGATTCGATCAAGAACACGTCTTGATCGGGGAGGATCGACATCAGCGTCCGGAACGCGGCCTGCACCGTGCCGTACGAGAGCGTCGGCACCGACGGGAGCAAGTTGCTGCCGGTCAGCTGAATGATCGCCGTCAGATACGAGCCCGCGATGATATTGCCGAGCTCTTTAAGCGTCGAATCGGCGATGGAATCGAAGATCTGAATGTCGCCGATGACGCGATGCAGGAACTGGCTGACGAAGTCCAGCGCCTGTTCGCGATCGAAGAGCACGACCATCTGACCCGGCGCCTCGCCGCGCACGTACATGTGCAGCGCTGCCACCGTGCGGTTCTCGTGACCGACGCGCGACGCCAGATCGCGAAACTTGATGACGTCGATGCGCGGCTCGCTCAGATTAATCTTCGCATTGAGCAGCTGCGACAACGCGGTCGCCGCGTGTCCCGCGCCGATGTTGCCGACTTCCTTGAGCGCGTCTTTTTGGAGCTCGCTGAGGTTGAGGGATTGACCCGAGCTCATGAGAGCACCTTATTGATCGTTTCGAGAATTTTCGGCGGTTGGAACGGCTTGGTAATGAACGATTTCGCTCCGGCTTGAATGGCCTCGACCACGAGCGCCTGCTGACCCATCGACGTGCACATGATGATGCGCGCGTTGGGGTCGTGCGCGATGATCTGTTTGACGGCGGTGATGCCGTCCATCTCGGGCATGACCATGTCCATCGTGACGAGATCGGGCGTCAGCTGCTTGTACTTGTCGACCGCCTCGACGCCGTTCTGCGCCTCGCCGACGACTTCGAATCCGTTCTTGGACAAAATCCCTTTGATCATCATTCTCATGACGACCGCATCGTCGACGATGAGGACCCTTTTGCTCATCCGTAGCTCCAAAGGCGTAGTTGGCTTAGGAAGGGACGCATACGCGTCCCCCTCGCGGCGAGCACTTCGACGCCCAGACCAGGCCGCCCCGCCGCTACTCGTATCATGCTAGTCCGCGGCTGCGCAGTTCGGATTGCTTGCGATTGATGAACTCGATGATCGCGTTATCCTCTTCGGGCCGAACGCCGCGAAACCGCACGCCGTGGGAATGCTTTCCGGAGGCGCGGATCTCGTGGTGGCGCATGACCTCCGCGAGCAAGACCAACGGCGGCTTATCCTCGCGCAGGGTCAGCTTGACTTCGAGCGTGGTCCCCGGCCGCAACGGGCGGTCCGTGGTGAGCGCGCATCCGCCGCGGCTGATGTCCCCGATGGTGGCCCGCACGAACTCCCCCGAGCCCTTACCGTTGATAGCGAAGCGCCACGCGCCGGTGACCAGCGCGCCGAGACGCACGCTCGAGCGCTTCTGCGCGGCCTGCGCGGCGCCGACCAAATCGACGCGTTTAGGCGGCTCGAAGTAGGTGTTGCTGCCTTTGACGGCCACGATCTTGGTTTGCAGGCGGAAGCGCCCGGCGGGGGTCGTGTAGACGAACACCGCGGGTTCGCCCAGCCGGCCGATCACCTCGCGCGTGACGATCCCACGGTCCCCGCACTCGTCAACGGTTACCGTCCGGGACGCCCGTCCGCCGACGACGACGTCGACGGCAGAGTTGCGCTGCGGCAACTTTGCCGGCGGTATGGCCGATTTTCCTAAGAACGACTTCAGCATGTGCGGTTAGCTCGGCGATCCCATGGGCGCGGCGGCATCTTCGGTCGTCGAAATCTGTCCGATCGACTCGACGCGCAGACCCGGCGGAATCTCGGAGTACGAGAGGACGACCAGTTGCGGCGCGGCCCGTTCGGTGAGCCGTTTGAGCGCTAGACGCACCGACGGCGAGCATAGCACGATCGGCTGCAGTCCGGCGTTCTGCGCGGTCGCGATCTGCCGCGTGAGCGACGTGTAGACGCGCGCTACGGTGTTGGGATCGAGCAGCGCGTACGCGTCTTCGCCGCGGCGCACCGCTTCTGCCAACAACGCTTCCAGGCGCGGGTCCACCGTGATGACCGACAGCAGGCCGTTCTCTGCGTACTCGGCCGAAATGTGCCGAGCGAGCGCACCGCGGACCTTCTCCGTGAGATAGTCGATGTCTTTGCTGACGCGCGCTGCGTCGGCGAGCGTTTCGAGGATAAGCACGAGGTTGCGAATCGGAATGCGTTCGCGCAACAAGCTTTGCAGCACCCGCTGCACCTCGCCTACGGTTAGTAAGCTCGGAACGAGCTCCTCGACGACGACCGGATAGTGCGACTTGATGTTGTCGAGCAGCGCCGACGTCTCTTGGCGGCCGAGCAGATCGGGCGCATGCGACTTGATGATTTCCGTCAGATGCGTCGCGATGACGCTCGTCGGATCGATCACCGTATATCCGGCCATCTCCGCTTCGCTGCGCGCGCCTTCGGAGATCCACAACGCGGGCAGCCCGAAGGCGGGCTCGGTCGTGGCGATGCCGTCGAGCGGCGCCGTTGCCGTTCCCGGATTCATCGCCATCAGCCGGCTGACCATCACTTCGGCCTGCGCGACTTCGAGGCCGTAGATCTTGACGACGTAAGCGTTGGGACGCAGCTGCAGGTTGTCGCGAACGCGAATCGGCGGCACGACGATACCGAGATCGCGCGCGGAGTGGCGGCGAATCAACGTGATGCGCTCGAGCAGATCGCCGCCCTGGTTCACGTCGACGAGCGGGATGAGGCCGAAGCCGATTTCGAGCTCCATCGGATCGTACGACAGCAGCGGCACGACGCTCTCGGCCGGCTTGGGCGCTGCCGTCGCGGCTTTCTGCGCGGCGAGCAGCGCTTCGCTCGGAGCGTTCGCGACCTGCCGGCGGCGGTAGAAATACAAGACGAACATCAAGGCCGCCAGCGTGAGGAGAATCGGGCGAGCGAGGCCGGCCAGTCCGAAGACGGCCGCCATGATTGCGGCGATGAGCAGTGCGTTGGGCTGCGCGGTGAGCTGTTTGCTGATGTCGCGCCCGAAATCGGATTCGTTGGCGGCGCGCGTAACGATAATGCCGGTCGCGGTCGAAATCAAGAGCGCCGGGACCTGCGTGACGATGCCTTCGCCCACCGTGAGCAAGGTAAAGCGCTGCAGCGATTCCGGTACGGTCAGGCCGAGCTGCGCGACGCCGACGATAAAGCCGCCGATCGTATTGATCGCCACGATGATGACGGCCGCGATTGCATCGCCGCGAACGAACTTGCTGGCACCGTCCATCGCGCCGTAGAAGTCGGCCGACCGCTGGATGTCTCTGCGGCGCTGACGCGCCTCGGCTTCCGTGATGAGGCCCGCGTTGAGATCGCCGTCGATGGCGAGCTGCTTGCCGGGCATAGCGTCCAAGGTAAAACGTGCCGCGACTTCGGCGACGCGCCCCGCACCGTTGGTAATAACCACGAACTGAATGATGACCAAGATGAGGAAGATCACGAATCCGACGGCGTAGTTGCCGCCGACGACGATCTGTCCGAAGAAGTTGATGACTTCGCCGGCGTAGCCGTGCAGCAGAATCTGACGGGTCGCGGTGATGTTGAGCGACAGCCGAAAGAGCGTGATGACCAGCAACAGGGTCGGGAACACCGAGAACTGCAGAGCGTTCTCGGTATAGAGGCTCGTGCCGATGATAACGAGCGCGACGATGATATTGATCGACAAAAGAACGTCGAGCAGCAGGGGCGGGATCGGGACGATCATCAGCAAGACGAGCGCGACCGAGCCGGCCGCGACCAGCAGCGGCAGACTCTGCCCTAAGCGAGCGACGAACGACTCATTGCCGTTAGCCGGCGATTGTGCTGCAGCCACCTAAGCTATCGTCTTTCTCTTGAGCTTGAAGACGAACGCGATCACCTGCGCTACCGCGGCGTAGAGGTTCGGCGGTATCGCCTGATCGAGCTCGACCTTTTCGTACAGCGTGCGCGCCAACGGCGGGTTTTCCATGATCGGCACGCCGTGTTCTTCGGCGAGCTGACGAATACGCTTGGCCAATAGATCGGCACCTTTTGCGGTGACCACCGGTGCCTCCATCTCCAGCTCGTTCCACTCCAGCGCCACCGCGAAGTGCGTCGGGTTCGTCACCACCACGGTTGCGCGCGGCACGGACGCCATCATGCGACGGCGCGCGAACTCGCGCTGGCGGCGCTTGAGCGCGCCCTTGGCTTCGGGATTACCTTCGGATTGGCGCCACTCGTCCTTGACTTCCTGTTTGGTCATCTTCAGGCCGTCTTCGTACTGATAGCGCATCCAGGCGTGATCCAATAAGCCGACCACCACCAGCAGCAGCGCGAACTTCCACGCGAACGAGAAGATCACGGCGGCCACGCTCGTCAGATACGCTTCGGGATTGGTCTGCCCGATCTGCGCGAGGAAGCCGAGATTGTGCGAAATGGTTTGAAACAGGATGGCGATAACCGCCGCCAACTTGACCAGCTGCTTACCGAGATTAAAGAGGATTTGTTTGGAGAACAGCCGCGTAAATCCGGAGAGCGGATTGATCTTCGAAAAACTCGGCTTGAGCGTCTTGGCCGAAAAGATGAAGCCGAACTGCCCAACGTTGGCAAGGAAGCCCAACGTGAACGCGACGCCGAAAATCAGCAGCATGAGCGGCACGTAGGGTTCCGCCGCTCGCATCAGGAGGATCTGCACGGAGTGGATGTTCGGGTCTTGGACGGTGCCCGCGTGGGTAAAGGCGTTCTCGATCGAGGCTTGCACCGCCATTTGAGCGCGGCTGAATAGGCCGTAAATAAGGAACACGAGCGCAAAGAAAATGACGGCACCCGGCAGCTCTTGGCTGCGGGGGACCTGGCCGCGTTGCCTGGCCTCCTGCCGGCGCTTCGGGGTCGGCTTCTCGGTTTGCTCCGGTCTGGCCATTCTTCCATGTTTTCGGCAGCGCTCTCACGCCCCGTTAAAGTTCGCATGGGGGAAAGCGGCGGCGGCCTGCCAATAAGGAGCGTGCTCTCCACCCAGGATGACAGAACCCAAACCTTTGCTTAAGGGAGACCCCGCTTTGCGACCACTGCTGCGCTCGAGCGTTTTCGGATTACTGGCTGCCGCCCTTTTGGCCGCTTGCGGCAAGGGCACGCCGTTGACGTCGGGAACCGCGACCCCGGGGCCGCCCTATATGCCCAATGTCAGTGCCGAGTTTAAGGTGCCGACCGCCAACAGCCGCCCGATGGGCCTCGTCGCACTCAGTTCTTCGACCGGATCTGCTACCGTAACGTTTGTCTGGTTCACCGAAAACGCAGCGAGCAAAATCGGCGAAGTGCTCCCTAACGGCGCGATCCAGACCCCCGAGCCGCTGACGCCGACCAAGAACGCCGGTCCCAACGGTATCGCTTCGGGTCCCAACGGCTTGCTGTGGTTTACCGAGACGAACATCGGAAAAGTCGGCCAGCTCAGCGGCACCACGACTCAATACCCGGTCATTTCGGAGTTCTCGCTTTCCAATGCCGCGCGCCCGACCAGCATCACGCTGGGTTCCGACGGCAACATGTGGGTAACCGATCCCGCAACCAACGCGATCTGGAAGATTTCGCAAAAGGGCATCGTGGGGGGGCCGTGCACGCTGCCGGGCGGCGCCGACCCGACCTCGATCACCACCGGCTCCGATGGATCCCTCTGGTTTACCGAACCCGGCATCAATAAGATCGGGCGGCTTCCCGTTACCAACACGTCGGCGTGCGGCACCGTCACGCAGTTTAACGTTCCGACGCGCAACGCCGGCCTCGCGACAATCGTCGCCGGCGCCGACGGCGCCCTATGGTTTACCGAACGCACCGCCAAGAAGCTCGGCCGCATGCTCATTACCGGTCACGTCGCCGCGGAGTACTCGCTCAATCCGGCGTCCTCGCCCACGGCGCTCATCGAGGGCCTCGACAATAACTTCTACTTCTCCGATCCCAGCAGTAACCAAATCGGGCAGTTCGTGACGTCCACGCAGAAAGTGAAGCTCTTCAAGATCCCAACGGCCAACTCGCAACCCGGCGCGCTGACGATCAATCCGGCAATCGGAGGCACGGGAGAACTGTACTTCGTCGAAACCGGCGCGAATAAAATCGGCCAGTTTAAATACGTCTGTTGTTAGTCCGGTTTTTGAGCGCCTAAACGCGGAGGCCGCGCATGACGGCGTCCATCTCGCGGGCTACGTCGTGGAACATGTCGGGGCCGACGATCCCCAATAGGCCGAGGCTGAGGGCCAACGCCGTGAGACCTACGGCGATCTGCAGCGGGAAGCCGATGACGAAGACGTTCATCTGCGGTGCGACGCGCGCCATGAACGACAGCGCTACGTTCGTGATGAAGAGCGCGGCGGCCGGCGGCGCGGCGATCTTAAAGACGTTGAGCAGCGCGAGGCTCAGGAACGACACGGAGTTGCTCATGACGCTGGGATCGAGATTGATGAACGGCAGCGGAACCAGCGCGAACGAGCCGGCGATGCCCTGGATCAGCAGATGGTGCGAGTCGGTGATGAGAAAGACCAACGTCGCAATGGCGAGCTCCAACTCGCCGATGACGGTGATGTTCTGCTGAGTGCTGGGGTTGATCACGTTGGCGACCGCGAAGCCGATCTGCAGGTCGATGAGCTCGCCCGCAAACTGAATGCTGACGAAGACCAGCGACGCGATGAAGCCGATGATCACGCCTAGAACCACCTGGGCGATCACGGCCGCAACCAGCTCGTAGAAGTTTGGATGCAGCGCCACCAGTGGCACGGTGCGAAAGAGTATGAACGCGATGAGCGCGCCGAACCCGAAGCGCACGTGATGCGGGATCTGCGGCGCCGAGAAGATCGGGAACACCGCGAGCATGCTGAAGACGCGGACGAGAACTAGAAAGAACGTCTCGAGCTGCCCAACCGTTACGCCGAAGACGTCGACCACGGGTTATTTGATTGGGATGTGGGCGACGCTGGCGAAGACGCGGCTTGCGAAATCGGTCAGCATCGCCAGCATGAACGGCCCGAAGAACAGAATCGCGATTCCCGAGACGAGGATCTTGGGGATGAACGCCAAGGTCGGTTCTTGGATCTGCGTGACCGCTTGAAAGATCGACACGGTCAACCCGACGATCATGCTGAGCACGAGCACCGGAGCCGCCACGATCAACGTTACGAAGAGGGCTTCGCGGCCCAGACCGATGGCGTCGGCAAAACTCATTGGCGGAAGCTCTGGAAGAGTGCGGCGACGGTGAGGTTCCAGCCGTCGACCAAGATGAAGATCAGGATCTTGAAGGGCAAGGATATCAGGATCGGCGGAATCATCATCATGCCCATCGAGAGCAAAATGCTCGCCGTGACCATGTCGATGACGATGAACGGAACGTAGAGGGCGAAACCGATCTCAAACGCCGTCTTGAGCTCGGAGATCACGAAGGCCGGAATGAGAATATAGGTCGGGACGTCGGCCTGCGTCGCCGGCCGCGGCTCCTTCGAAATCGAGTAAAAGAGTTGCAGATCCTTGTCGCGCGTCTGCTTGAACATGAACGTTCGCAGCGGCGCCGCAGCGCGATTGATCGCGACCGACTGGGTGATCTGATTTTTCAAATACGGCTGGACGGCGTTGCCGTTGACGTCCTTGATCACCGGACCCATTACGAAGAACGTCAAGAGCAGCGCCAATCCCACGAGGACCTGATTGGGAGGCGTCTGCTGCGTGCCGAGCGCCGTGCGGACGAAGCTGAGCACGACGATGATGCGCGTAAACGACGTGACGAGCACGAGCAGCGTGGGAGCCAGCGAGAGCACCGTCAGCAGCAACAGAATTTGCAGCGCACCGACGACCTGTTTGGGATTGGTCGCCTGGCCTACGCCGACGTTGATGTTGGGGATCGGGACGTTTGGAGCCGTGGGTGCGGTCTGCGCCGCCGCGATCGAGGGCAGCACCCACAGCAGCCCGACGGCGATCGCCGAAACGATGAAAAAGAGACGATGGCGATAGGCAACGACGCGTAGTACGCCCAGTACTCGCTTCATTACTGATTGCGTGAGCGAATCCAGCGTGCGGGACTGAGCAGCGTGCGGCCGGCGGCCAACGCTTCCCGCTCGTGAGCGAGCCAGGCATCGACGTCGTCCCCCGGGAGTTCCGCCAGCATCGAGACGTTGCCGCTGCTCCCGCCGACCAGAAGATAGCGCTGACCGACTTTTACGACGTGCACCGAGGCGTGCTGCGACAGCATCGTCGATTCGAGCACCGTGACCATGCGCCGGTTAGCCGAAGCGAAGACGCGGCCGCGCGCCAGACTGCGCACGATGATATAGAGACCGCCGAGCATGAGCGCGACGATCGTCAGGGCGAGAAAGTAGTTGACCCAAAAAGACCAGGACACCGCGTTATCCTGCGTGCGCCCTTCGACTTCGCTCGCTACGCTCGCTACGCTCAGGATGACAGTATTTCATCCGGCGTGCGGGTTTAGTTCGCTAATCTTGACCGCGTATTTGTCGTCGACCACGACGACCTCACCGCGCGCGATGAGAATGTTGTTGACGTACAGGTCGATCGGTTCGGCGGAGAGCTTGTCGAGCTCGAAGACGGTACCGGACTGCAGCGAAACCACTTCGCGCAGCGGCATCACGGACTTGCCGAGTACCGCGCTGATCTGCAGCGGCACGTCGTGCACGAGATCCAGATTGGCGTGGCCGGGATGGGCGGCCCGAACCGGCGTCGGCTGCATCGGCGTAAACGCAACGTTTTGCGCGTTGGGAGGCGGTCCGGCCGGAGCCTTCTTCCGGTCCGGCGCAGGTGCAGGCGGCGGGGTTGCGGCGACGGACTCCACGGCGGCGGAAACCGGTGCCGCCGTTTCGGCTGCGGGAACGTCGCCCATTTTCGACATCGTGATCGCCGCGAAATCGATGCTGACGTGCGGCGTGAGATCGCTGCCGACGCCGATGGTCGCTTCGTACGACTCGAACGGCGGCGGCGGCAGCGCCGTCGCATCGGTGCACAGTTCGGCGTGAATACCGTCGGGGGAAACCTTCAGATCTTTGGCGAGCGCTTCGGCCATGGCGACGGCAATCTGCGATACCGTCTCCGACGCGATAGAGAGCTGCATCGGCCCCATTTCGCCGAGGCCTTCGGCTCCGCCGAGCATGATGCCGACGACGGCCTGCATGTCGGCGGTCGGAAAGCGGACGACGACCTTAGCGCCGATCGATGGAATCTCGGCGAGCGTGATGAGCTCGTCGCCGTCGGTACGAATCGATCCCTCGTGATCGTTGCGCGCCGATCCGGTCGGTGCCGCGGGCTGCTCGACCAGACGGCCGAGCACCGTACTCGCGGCAACCAGCATCGAATCGGCGAGTTGTTTCATCTCGGACATGCTCTATTCGTCCTCTTTCTCGATCGTGCTCGCCACCTGCACGGTCAAGCGATCTTTGTTCATTCCGGGAAAGACGCGAAACTTCTCGCGATCGTTTACCTTCGCGAGGAGCGGCTCGGTCGTTGGTTTATCGAACACGACCAAATCGCCCTCGCGCAAAGAAACCAAATCGCGAAGAGAGACCAGGGTCTTGCCAAGCTCGACCTCGATCTCGACACCCGCGCGCTCGACGTTCCGCGTGAGCTGCGCGATGTCTTCTTCGGTCATGCCGCGACCGGCAACGAGTGCCGGAGACCACTGGAACTCGGTCAACTGCTGTCCGATCGATTGCAGGACGAGGTAAGGAAGGCAGAAGTTCATGACGCCGGCCATATCGCCGACTTTGAGCTCCATAGAGACGTAGGCCACGATCTGATCGAGCGGGATGATGCGCGGAATGAACTGCGGGTTGGAATCGAGCGCCTCGATCTTCAGCGAGAGCGTCAGAAGATAGTTCCAAGACTCGCGATAGCTGTTGAGCATGCGCGCCATGAAGCGCTGCATGAGCGTCCGCTCGATGTCGGTTAGATCGCGCAGCTTGTTCGGGAACCAACCCGGGCCGCCGAGCAGGCGATCGATAATCGAGAAGACCAAGTTGAGGTCGACCTGAACGATGCCGCTGCCGGGCAGCGGATCCATCGAAAAGATCGCCAGGATCGACGGGATGCCGATCGACGCAATGAAGTCGCCGTAGCTGATCTGCTCGATCGAAACGATCGTCGCTTCGACGCGGGTCCGCAGATAAACGGACAGCGAGTTGTTGAGCAGACGCGTGAAGTTCTCGTGCAGCGTCCGCAGCGTCTGCAGCTGATTGTTGGTGAACTTGTCCAGCCGCTTGTTGAAGCGAAAATCGAACGACTTGACGCGGCGCGCCTCGATCTCTTTGATCGGCTCCTCGCCGGCCTGCCCGGACAGTTGATTTATTAGGGCATCAATTTCTTCTTGGGAGAGACTCGACATAACCGGACGCTACTTCTCCTCACTCGCTTTGGTGGCGTTGAGCAATACGATATCGACTCGACGATTCGATTGTCGATCGGCATCCGTGTCGTTGGCTTTACGGGGCCGGAACTCTCCATAACCGGCCGCCGAGACGCGCGTCGGGTCGAGACCGTCGCGCTCGACGAGATAACGCGCGACGCCGACCGCTCTCGCGGCCGACAGTTCCCAGTTGGTGGGATACTGCGCCGTGTGGATCGGCACGTTATCGGTGTTTCCTTCGACGCGAATCAGATTGCTCGTCTTCTTCAAGAAGCCGTTGACCGCGTCGAGTATTTGCATCGTTTCGGGCCGCAGCTGCGCGCTGCCGCTGTCGTAGAACGCTTTGTCGGAAAGCAAGGTAATCACCAAGCCGCGGCGATCCATGTGCACCTGCACCTGGTTTTGGAGCTTGTGCTGCTCCACGTACTTCTCGAGTTCTTTTTGGATCGCCGGTATGTTCGCGCTGGCGTTGAACGACTGTTCGCCGTTGGTGCCCCCGTTGGGCGGCTGATTGATCGACCAGGTGTTGTCGAAACCGCCGGAGACGAGCCTCGCGAACTCTTGCACCTTGACGCGGCTGATCGTCGACATCGCGAACAAGATAATGAAGAGCGCCAGCATGAGCGTAATCATGTCGGCGTACGTGAGCAGCCACCGCATCATGCCTGCGGTTTCCAATTGCTGCTCCTTGGGCCGGTTTCGGAACTTCGATTCGGCGGCGCGGGCCGCAGTTTTTGCCGGCTGTGCCATTTATGAGACCGGTGCTATGCGCCCGATCCCGAGAAACCGGGCTCGTGCGCGACCGAACCGCCTTCCTCGATCTCCGTTGCCCGCTCCTTGGGATCGAGGAATGCGAGCAGCTTCTCTTCAAGCAGCCGCGGATTGTCGCCGGCTTGAATGGCGAGGATTCCCTCGATCATAATTTCGCGCAGCAGCAACAGCTGAGCGTTACGTTCTTTGATCTTCGTTCCCAGCGGCAGCCACAGCAAGTTGGCCAGCATGATGCCGAAGAACGTCGCAACGAACGCCTGGGCGGTTGCGACGCCGATCGTGCTGGCGACGTTCGTGCTTGCGCCCATGCTCGCCAAGCCTTTGAGCATGCCGATCAGGCCGAGCACGGTACCGATGATACCCAGCGTCGGCGAGTAGCCGCCCATGCACGTGAAGATCGCCTCGGCCTTATTGCCGAGCTCTTGCGTGTTGCTGACTTCGGTTTCCAGGACCTTGCGGATGATCTCGGTGTCGCGGCCGTCGATGACGAGCTGAATGCCTTTACGCATGAACTCGTCGTCGAGTGCGGCGGCCTCGTTCTCGAGCGCGAGCAAACCCTCGCGCCGGGCCTTTTCCGCAAACGATACCAAGGTCGAGATGACGTCGCGCTCGTGGTAGTTGACCTCGACGAACGCCGTCTTGAACCCGCCGAAGAACCCGCGCACGAACGTACGCAGCGGGAACGACGTGACGGTCGCGCCGAGCGTTCCACCGACGATAAGCACGATGGCTTCGTAGCGCCCGAAGATGATATGCGGATCCGTTCCGCCGACATAACCGGCGAAAAACACGGCTCCGAACCCGAGGATCAGGCCCGCAATGGTTGCAAAATCCAACGAAAGTCTCCCGAAGTCTCTTCCTGAGTATCGGCTACCCGGATACCATTATGAAGTTTCCGTTAGGCCCCGGACTCGCCCGGCCCGTAAATCTTCCTCTTGAAGTCGATTATCTTCTGTTGTACGTCGCGCATCTTGTCGCGGACGACGAGCTTGTTGCCCGAGACGAGGGTCACGACCGTGTCGGGAGTCTCCTCGAGCGCCTCGATCAGGTCGCAGTTGATCATGAGAGGATGACCGTTAAGCCGGGTGAGTGCAATCATCGCGAACACGGGTTCGCCGCTGCGAAGGACCTCTACTCGTAGGCGATCGACCGGATCTTATACTCGATCGGGCCGGCCGGCCGAACGACGGTGACCGTATCGCCGGCGCGGTGATCCATCATCGCCTGCGCGACCGGTGACTCGAAGCTGATCAGACCCTTGAGCGGGTCGGCCTCGTCGTGGCCGACGATGCGGACGGATAGGTCCTTGCCGGCCACGTCCCGGGCGGTCACCGAGGCCCCGAACTGGACCCGATCGCGCTTTTGCGATGCCGGATCGACGACGCTGGCGGTGCTGACCCGCTCGCGGTAATACTTGGCCTCACGCTCGTTTCCGGCGGTCTCGGCTTCCACGAGGGCCTGCTCGAGTAGATCGAGACCGCGCGGCGTGACGTAGTTCGGTCCGGGCGGAATCGGCCGGTCGGGCCCCCGCTCCTCGTCGTCTTCGTGCTCTTTAACGAACGCTCGGCTCATTGCTTACCAAATGCCTCACGGGTTGTCGTACCCCTGCGGCGTGGTTCGCTATCTTGGCAAAAATTGACAACGAAACTACACTGAAGCTATGGGCACCAAAAATATCTCGCTTACTCCGGATCTCGACGCGTACATAAGCGCCAAAGTCGCGTCGGGTGAGTACCTCCATGCCAGCGAGGTCGTGCGCGACGCGCTGCGGCTCATGATGCGGGAGGAAGCCGAGAAGCTGGAATGGCTTCGCAACGCGATCGCCGAGGGCGAAGCCTCGCCGATCTTGGAGAAGTCGAGCGACGAGGTGATTGCCGGCGTTAAGCGACGAGGCCGCGAACTTCTCAAATCGCGGAGGGCTCAATAACGTGGAGCTGGTCTACCACGAAAAGGCGGCGTCCGACCTTGACCACATTTGGACGTACGTCGAGGTCCATAGCGGCGCAAACGTGGCCGACGATTTGGTGACTCGCCTGAACGAGACACTTTGGAGCACCGTAGCCCGTCAGCCTCGATCCGGGAGTCAGAGGCCCGAGTTCGGCGCGGACGTCCGATCTTTCCCCATCATTCCATACGTGGCGTTTTATGAAATTGAAGCCAAACGTGTTATCGTTCTGCGCATTCTTCATGGTCGACGGGACCTGCGTCAGCCGTTGATGTCGCTTATCGCCGCGTCGTGAAGCTGCTCCTTATCATCGCCGCTTCGGCCGCGACGCTCAGCGCTTGCGCGCAGCCGCCGCAATCGTATGGGCCGACGACCGGATCGATCGCCGAGATCGTGTCGCCGGACTGTACGTTCCGCGGCACCGTGCCGCCGCGGTGCGGCAAAACGCAGGCGTTTCGGCGGTTCTACTCCGCGCGCGGACAGAGCTACATGCAAGCCGTGTGGGGATCGTCGGGATTTCCCAACAACCTGCCGACACCACAGCCGACGTCGAATCCGTCGCCGGTGCCGGCTGTCGGCTATCTCTACGTCGAAGGCTTTCCAACTGCCAATCTCAAGGAAAGCAGCACGCGCGCGGGATTTATCTTCCAGCCGCAGCCGCCGCAGTTTTCTATCTTTCTGCGCGGACCCGGTGGGCATGCCTCCAGCCGCAAACGCTGGTCGGCGAGCGGCGCGAACCTTTCCGTCGAGCTGTTCGGGCAAGATCCGGCGCAGTGCAAAGATACCTCCGCACCGTGCGCGGTCGCGCTCTTCAGCGGACCGTGCGCAACGCCGTCGAGCAGTTCGTGCAGTCAGCGTTTAGAGATTCGCGCGCCTTCGTGGTCGTCGGAGGGCTGCTGCGTCGTCGCGTCGGTCATCGCGATCGTCGAACCGAAACCGGGCGGAAACTTCACAAGCGGCTATTTCTTCGGACCGATCGATCAAGTGGATTGCTCGGCGCCGTCGAGCAGCGCGCTCGGCGCGTGCACCGCACCGGGTCAAATGTATCGAGGGCAGAGTTATCCGGCGTCCGCGGTCGTCACGACCAATCGTCTTTTCCCCGGCACCGAAACCGATACGATCGACCTCGCTCCGTGAAATTAAACGAGCGGCGAGGTTTCCCTCGCCGCTCGAGACGACCTCCGTGTCTTAGGACTAGCGCATGGAGAAGGCTTAGTTCTCGCTAGCCCGCAGGTTGATGACGGTTTGCAGGTTTTGGTCCGCCGTCGTGATGCCGCGCGTATTGGCCTCAAAGGCGCGTTGCGCGACGATCAGGTTGGTGAACTCCTGCGCGAGCGACACGTTCGATTGCTCGAGCGCGCCGGATTGGATCGTTCCGAACGTGCCGGTTCCGGCCTGACCGACTTGGGCGAGTCCGGAGTTGGCGGTTTGCTCGAACTGATTGTCGCCGATGCGCGAGAGCCCGTCTTCATTGGCAAAGCGCGCGACGGCGAGCTGCCCGAGCACCTGATTCTGTCCGTTCGTGAACGCACCGGTGATCGTGCCGTCCTGACCGATCGTGAAGTTCGAGAGCGTTCCGGCTGCGAAACCGTTCTGCGAGAGAACGCTTGCAGTCGAACTGCCGGCGAGACTGTTGGACTGCCAGAATCCCAGCCCGATCGGTCCCGGCGTCGCGACCGTCGCGGGACCCGCGGTCGGAGCCGACGCAACGTTACCGCTGCTCGTTCCCCACTGCGTGATATTGAGCTGATCGCCTTCGGCCACGCTTGGGTTATCGCCGGCGATGTGCAGCAGCGGGTTTCCGCCGCTGGTGCTGCTGCCGTTGATGACGTAGGCCGCGCCGGCACCGGGTCCGCTTTCGACCGACGACGAGTTGATGAACTGGCCGTTTTGATCGAAGTAGATGAAGCCGACCTCGCCGTTGGTCGCGTTCGCCCAGGTCGGCGCCGTCGTCACATTACCGTTGGCACCGACGACGCCGGGTTGCGTGAGCGACTCGAACGTCGTGCCGTCGGTAAACGCTACGCTGACCGACCAGCGCGTCGCGGGGGTCACCGCTACGCCCGAGGTGTTATCGACCGAGCTCGGCAGCCCGTTTGCCGCGGGAGTAATCGCGATCGTCGAATTCGGCGGTGAAGCTGTCAGCGTGCCCGCCATTTGAACGACCGTGCCGTCCATCGTGAACGTTCCGCCCGGTCCTACCGTCGTGCTGTTGCCGAGCGTATCGGTCACCGTCGCCGATGTTCCCGTGGCGTTTACGGCGATCGTGATCGTGTCGGCGCTGCCGGCCGCCTTGGGATTGACTGATGCGACGTTGCCCGAGGCATCGGTCAGCACGTCGGTACCGGGCGCTGAGCCGGTGACGTCGGGCGTGTACGTGATCTCGGCTTTGTGGGCATTGCCCAGCGAGTCGTAGATCGTCGTCGTGACGGTCACCGGAGCGACGCTGCCGCTCGCGTTGACCGAGTTGAGGAACTGCTGCTGCCATTGCGTCTGGTCGAGATTGCCGCCCATTGCCATGTCGAAGACGCTGTCGCCGGTCGGACCGACCTTCGCGCCGGTTCCGGTGGCGGTGCCTTTCATCGAGAGGCCGAGCGGAATCGTGATGTTGCCCGTTGCGCCGTATTGCACGACGCCTTGCGGGTTGGCTTCCCAGCCTTGCACGGCCAAGCCGCTGGCGGGATCGTAGAGCACGCCGTTGGCGTTGAGCTGGAACGCGCCGTCGCGTGTGTAGCTCGGGATCGCGGACTGAGTCAGATTGTTGAGGATGAAGAATCCGTCGCCGTTCATCGCGACGTTCGTATTGACACCGGTGGTTTGCAGACCGCCTTGGCCGAAGAGCGTGTCGACCGAGTTGACCTTCACGCCGAAGCCGAGTTGTTGCCCGTCCACGCCGCCGCTCGTGTTGGTAGGCGCCGACGGGAACGACTGGTTCTGATAGAAGAGATCTGCGAAGGTCATCATCTGACCTTTGAAGCCGGTAGTATCGACGTTCGCGATGTTATTCGAGATCATGTCGATCCAGCTTTGATAAGCGTTCAGACCGCTGATCCCGGTATACAGGGAGTCGAAACCTGCCATGAGTTGTTGACCTCGAGGTGGTTCCGCGTCGCGTCATTCGGTCGGCGTCGCGGCCGGGGCTCCTTTTGGTCCACCCCGGATTGGTGTGTTGTTAGTTACACTGCAGTTTTAAATGATTGCCGCGGAATCGATATTCGTGAAGACGTTTTCTTTCATCGAATCCTGATCCACGGCGGTAATGACCGTACGGTTTTTGATGCTCACCACCAGCGCCGTGTCGCGCAGGATGAAGAGCGACTGTTTGGCGCCTTTGGCCGCCGCTTTGTCGGCCATCGCGTTCATGCGCGCAACGTCGTCGCCGGTGAGCGAGATGTTGCGCGATTCCAAACGCTGCATGGCGTGCGCGGAGAAACGCAAAGGCTCCGAGCCCGTCGACGTCTGCGCCGTCTTTTCCAGGACGGAGCGGAAGCTTTGACTCGGTGGGATCTCGACCGGCGTTCCGGCCGGCCGCGGCGCGGGACCGGGAAGAATACCCGGTTGTTGTACGCGGTTGATCTCGTTGGGATCCATCGCGCTAGCTCCCGTTCCCGCCGCTTCCGCCAACCGGGTTCGTGCTCGAGTTGCCGGTCGAGCCGCTGTTACCCGTGCTGCCCGTGGTCGTTCCGTTGCCGATACCGAGGATCTGCTGCAGCGAGAAGAGCAGCGGATTGCCGTTGTTATCGACGTAGGGCTGGCCGTTGGACTGCAGCATCGTGAAGTACGGTTGACCGTTCTGCACGGCGATCGTGTTGATCGTGCCGGTTTCGGAACTCGAGTTGCCGGACGAGTCGGTGACGCCGACCGTGACCTGCTTGCCGACCAGTGACGACGCCTGAAGCACCGCAAAGTTGGACTGGAAGCCCTGGAAGGCCGACGTCAACTGTTGCTGATACTGCAGCGCCGAGAACTGCGCGAGCTGAGTCACCGATTGCGTGGGATCTTCGGGTTGCGTCGGGTCCTGATTCATCAGCTCCGTCGTGAGAAGCTGCAGAAATGCGTTCGGACTCAAATCGCTGCCCGACGACGACGTCGCCGACTGCGTTCCCGGCAGTTGGTCCGCCGGGTTCGGTTGGGTCGTCAGTTGACTGATCGGGAACGTCCCCGATGTGGACATAACGTCCTCCTATGCCAAGTAGTTGAAAAGCGCGAGGGTCGACTGCGGCACGATTGCCGGTTCGCCCGACGGGCTTTCCGTGGAATCCGCCAGACCGGACGCAGCGATTTCGTGCACTGCGTACTGCCGTCCGAATCCCGAGGTTCGATCGCGTTGATCGTGGTTGCCCGCGCCGCCGCCCGATAGATTGACGCTGAAGCTCGTGAGCTTCAACCCCGAATCCGCTAAGGAACGCGCGAGCTGTTGTTGATGTGAGATGAGCGCGTTACGAACGTCGGCGTTCTGTGCGACCGCCGTCGCCGAGACGTTGGACCCGTCGACCTTGAGATTGAGCGTGACTTCACCGAGGTGCTCGGGAGAGAGCCGCATGCGCACCTCCGACGTACCGTCGGATTGCGTGCGCATCGCCATGCTCCGGACCACCTGTTCGACGATGGCGCTCGGATCGACCGAAGAGCCATACCCCGAACTGGTCGCGGATTGCGTGCCGAACAACTGCGCCGGCGATCCGGTTGGAACCGTAAACGCCGGTGCGTCGGAGTTCGCCGCCGACGCCGCCTTGCTCGATGTGGGCAGATCGCCCGGTAGGGAGCTCGCGTTGCGGAACGACGATCCGCTTTGATTGTCCGTCGACGCGTTGCCGCCGCGGTTTTGCGCGGTCCCCGCGACGATGTCGCCGAGCGCCGCTTCCAACCGAGCCGCAGCCGTCGTTTGGTTGAAGTTCACGCCTTCGCCGTGCGGCGTGATGCCGCCGGAGTTGGCCACGCGAATCTGCGGCGTTGCGGTTGCCACCGCATTGCCGTTGACTTGCGCGTCCGTCGCCGCCGCCCGCGTCAGCATACGTGCCAGCAAGCTCGCCGCATCGGATTGCTCCGGTTGTGGCGCTGCCGTTGTTGCCGCGGGTGCCTCGTCCTGTGCGTTCGAGGCCACGGCGCCTTGCAGCCGTGCGAGCGTGCTCGCCTGGCCGGTCGACGCTTTGGCTGCCTCGCTAAACGCCGAGACGGCTGCGCGCGCGGACGACGAAGCCTGCGGGGTTGCCGCAAGAGTCGTTTGCGCGCTTTGAACCGGCCCGAATGAGGCTGCGACCTGAGCTAAGAGGGATCGTGCGAGTGCGGAAACGTCGAGCTTGCTCGAGGCTGATTCCGGATCGGTTTGGGCCGGGAGTTCTCTCGCCCGATTGGCGTCCAAGACTTGTCCCGAAGTATCGCTCTGCTGCCCTGCTCGCTGATCCGCTCCCCCCGCTACGCCGCCTATCCATGTTTGCAGTCGCCGTGCGAGGGCCGTCACTTGTTGTGCGGCGCTTGTGCCCGGTGGCGCTTTTGATGGCGGTGATAGCGCGGATTTGATGGACTTCGCTACGGCGCCGGCGTGCACGCCCGCTCGTTGGGAGACCAGACCGGTAAGACGATCGACGACCGTAGAGATCGGCGTCCCGTTTTGAACGACCGCGGTAAGCTGCGCGAGCGGATCGCTCGCACCCAGCGCGTCCATCTGTCCGCTGAGCACGTTGCCGAAGCTGGCTCCGTACGGATTGGTGGTTTGCGCCGACGGATCGATGCCTTTATGGTGCGATCCGTGTCCCGCCATCTGGCCGAGAATGCCGAGATTGGAGAGTAAAAATGCCATGCTTTTTTGATTCACCCCCTTTCCAAGCTAAATAAGCCTGAGAAGCCCAAAACCTGGACCCTCGTCTTGGTATTCGGCACCCCCAGGGCGGGATGTTAGGCGGCCCTCCGGCGTCGGGTCCCGTCGACCCTAAGCAGCCGCACAGAAGCGGGCGTTACGGTAGGCTCGATGGGCCGAACCGCCGTAACGCTCGCCGCCGTCACGTGCGTGCTTTCCGGATGCTTCGGAGGCACCGGAAGTGCTTCTTCCGCCGCGACTGCCGAGCCGACGACGCCGACGCGGTCGGGTCCTTACGGCGTTCGCTGCGGCGACCACGGCCCGACGATGTTTCACGTCGCGGATATCGGTAAGATCGACGTGCACTACGTCAATCCGGCTCAGCTTGCTCGGATGCGCCAGATCGAACGCTCCGCCGGCGAAGCGCGCCTATGGTTCACATTCGTCGATATGCGCGGAATCGAAAAAGACGAGCGGTTTTTGATTTTCAGATCGGGCGACGCGAGCGACCCATGCAATAGCGGAGTAGAACTGCTCAACGGTCGCCCACATGAGTCGTTTAGCCCGAACGCGGACTATCCGTACGTAATTATCGGTCCGGAATGAGCCCGAGAAAATTGCGCATAATGTCTTCACCGTGTTCGCTGAGCACCGATTCGGGATGGAACTGCACGCCGTGCACCGGTTTTTCGGCGTGCGCGATGCCTTGAATCACGCCGTCGTCGCTTCGGGCGGTAACGTGGAGCGTTTCGGGCAGCGAATCCGGTGCAAGGCAAAGCGAGTGGTAGCGCGTGAACTGCACGCGTCCGGGAAGACCGGCGAAAATTCCCGAGCCATCGTGCACCACGACTGATGTTTTCCCGTGCATCTGCTTTGGCGCGTGAGTAACCGTGCCGCCCATCACCTCGCCGATCGCCTGCAGTCCCAAGCACACGCCGAGCACCGGCATGTCGCGGTCGATCGCGGCCTTGAGAACCGCCAGCATCTGCGGCGTTTCGCTGGGTTTGCCCGGCCCCGGTCCGACGACGAGCGCGTCGTACTGGTCGAGCAACCCCGCCGTTAAGCGCGGATCGTCGTTGAGCAGCACGTCTTGCTGCGCCCCCTGCGACGCCAGCAAATGCACGACGTTGTACGTGAAGCTGTCGAAGTTATCGATGAAGAGTATCTTTTTCACAGGCCTAGTACCGTGCGGGCGATTCGCGTTTTGTGCAACACCTCTTCGTATTCGGCAACGGGATCGCTGTCTGCGACGATGCCGGCCGACGCTTGCCACCACGCGCGGCCGTCGCGCACGTGAATGCTGCGCAGGGTAATACAGGAATCGAAGTCGCCGCCGAACGACCAGCGTCCGACGCTGCCCGCGTAGAAACCGCGCGTTATCGGTTCGAGTTCGTCGATGAGCTGCATCGCGCGCACTTTCGGCGTGCCGGTCACGGTACCGGCCGGAAAGCCGGCGCGAAACAGATCGAGGCCGTCGCAATCGTCGCGCAGGCGGCCGACGACGTTGGAGACGATGTGCATCACGTGACTATAGCGCTCGATCTGCAGCAGCTCGTCGACGCGCACGCTGCCGTAGTCGCAAACCGTTCCGAGATCGTTGCGGCCCAAATCGACGAGCATGACGTGCTCGGCGCGTTCCTTTTCGTCCGAGAGCAGCTCGGCGGCGATGCGGGCGTCGTCTTCGTCGTCCGCGCCGCGCGGACGCGTGCCGGCCAGCGGCCGAATGCGCGCCTTGCGCCCCTCCAGGCGCACCAAAAATTCCGGCGACGCGCCCAGCAGTTGTCCGAACGGCGTGTCGACGTAAAACATATACGGCGACGGATTGGCGCGCCGCAGCGCGCGATATAGGTCGAACGCCGTTCCCTGCAGCTCCGCACCGAAGCGAATGCCGAGCTGCAGCTGATAGACGTTGCCGTCGAAGATGTGGCCCTTCACGCGCTCGGCAAGCTCGAGATAGCGCTCGCGGGCGATCGATTGCGACGCCGTTCCTTTGGCGCGCACCGGCCGTACCGGCGGCGCTGCGACGGCGAATAGCCGGTCGACGCACCCGTCGATGCGTTCTTCGGCTTTCGACGGCTCCGGATCGCACGCCCAGATCGTGAGGGCATGGGTGAAATGATCGAAGATCAGCCACGTCGCGGGAATCGCGACGTAGGCCGCCGGCATCGACGGCGGCGACGGCTCGCGCCGCTGCAGCCGCGCCATCGGACGGGCCGCATCGTACGAAAATGCTACGAGAGCACCGCCAAGCGCCGCGTGCTCGCCGTCGACGCGATGCTCGGCAACGAACGCACGCAGGCGGTCGTAGAGCGATTCGCCGGCGTCGAACTCGGCGGCTGCGAGGTAATCCAAGCCGATGAACGTGTAGCGCGACAATCGTCCGCCATGCTCGACGCTTTCGAGCATGCACTTACCATCGAGCGCGAGATATGCCCCGATCGGCGTGAGCACGTCGGCGGGAATGGCGCGAACGCGGGCAATCACAGGGGGCGTCGCTTACGACGCGACGTTCTGGGATTCCGTTAGTGCTTGAGGTCGGGCCGCTCTTGCGTGAGCTTCGCTGCGAAGGTGGGCGGCAGATTGTCGAGGATCGTCCCCGCGGCTTCGGTCGGCATCAGTGCGAGGATGCGCGCGACGTACGACGGCGGCAAGCGCTGTGCAACCTTGGCTGCGTTTTCGGGATCCATGGCGGCCCAATAGTCGGCCGTTCGCTTCATGTCGGGGGTCGTGTTGGCGGACAAGTCCGACCCCGTGAGCGCGATGCTTCCGCTGGGGAGTCCGGGAACCGACGGCCCCGGACGCGGCGAGCTTCTGCCGAGCGCCGCGCCTCGAGTGGATGCTTGTGCGGCGTTACCCGCGGCCGATGCCAACTGCGTCTGCGCCTGATCGAGTTGTGTTTGCAAGCCGCCGATCTTCTTGTCTTTGCCCTGCGCGTCGCTCTTGGCCGTCGCAAGCTGCCCTTGCAGCGACGCGATCTGACGATTGAGATCGGTGATCTTCTGGTTTTGCACCGCAAAGTGGAACGGTGCCGCGATGGTGTCGAAATACGCTTGCGTATTGCGCACCAGCGGCGCCATCGGACCCGTCGACATCGCCTTGCGCGACGGTCCCCAGCTCAAAGCGAACCCGACGAGCGCGATCGCTACGATAGGCAATATCAAACGTTTGAACGGAAACGGTTTCTTCCGCTTGCGCGTGACGATCACGGCAACCCTCCAGCATTTCGTTGCAAACGCCCTTCCATTCGGGCGTTTCCATCGTCGAGCTCGATTTGCTCGACGCGCAGCTCTTCGGCCGTGAAGGCCAACTTGCGGCGCTCCTTGAGCTTGTCGACAACCTTTCGGTTCTTGCTTGCGGCGATGAGATCTTTGCGCGCGCGGTCCAGGGCGACCTGGCGCTCGGCCAGCACCTTGATCTGCGCGTCGATCGTGCGGTCGAGGAACTGCAGGTGTGCGTAGCGCAGCCGCAGCTCTTCGACGTCGAAGTCGCGGTGGCGTTCGCGCAGCTCGCGGCTATTGGTGCGAAACTCGCCGTTGAGCCGGTCGAGCTCGCGACGCGCCTCGTCCCAGGCGAGTTGGCGCATCGCCATCGTCTGCTGCTTCTGATCCTCGATGCGCTTGCGATATTCGAGCACCGGCTGCAGGGTGAAGTTGAACTTCTTGCGCACGCTATGCCACCGCCAGCAGCGCCTTCATCGTCTGCTCGTAGGCGTTGGTCTCGTAGATGCCTTGGCGTAGGAAGTGCTTGATGGCCTCGATCTTCGTGAGCGCGAGGTCGACGCGCGGATTGCTCCCGGGGACGTAGGCGCCGATGTTGATGAGGTCCTCGACATCGCGGTAGGTCGCCAGCACGTCCCGGATTGCCGACGCCGCCGAGAAATGATTGGCGTCCACGACGTCGGGCATGACGCGGCTGACGCTCTGCAGCACGTCGATGGCTGGATAATGGTTGGCCGACGCGAGCGAACGCGACAACACGACGTGGCCGTCGAGGATGGCGCGAACCGCGTCGGCGATCGGCTCGTTCATGTCGTCGCCGTCGACGAGCACCGAAAAGAGTCCGGTGATCGTTCCACGCTCGGCCGTGCCCGCACGCTCGAGCAGTTTGGGCAGCAACGCGAAGACCGACGGCGTGTAGCCGCGCGTCGTGGTCGGCTCGCCGATGGAGAGCCCGACCTCGCGTTGCGCCATCGCAAAGCGCGTGACTGAGTCCATCATGAACATCACGTCGAGGCCCTGATCGCGAAAGTATTCGGCGATCGTCATCGCGACAAAGGCCGCCTTGATGCGCACGAGCGCCGGCTGATCGCTCGTCGAGACGATCACGACGCTGCGCCGCAATCCCTCTTCCCCGAGATCGCGCTCGATGAAATCGCGGACCTCTTTGCCGCGCTCGCCGACGAGCGCGATGACGTTGACGTCGGCCGACGTGTTGCGCGCGATCATGCCGAGGATCGTCGACTTTCCGACGCCCGAGCCGGCAAAGATCCCGACGCGCTGACCTTTTCCGCACGTCAGCATGCCGTCGATCGCGCGAATGCCTAGCGAGAGCGGCTCGGTGATGCGCGCGCGGGCGAGCGCCGGCGGCGGCGCCGACGTGACGCGCAAGCGCTTCTCGGCGTTGATGTGGCCTTTACCGTCGATCGGAAGACCGATGCCGTCGACTACGCGGCCGAGCAACTCTTCGCCTACCGCGACTTCAAGCGGTACGCCAAGCGCGACGACGTCGCTGCCGACGCCGATGCCGGCCAAGTCGCCCAGCGGCATGATGAGCACTTTGTTGTCGCGGAAACCGACGACTTCGGCCAACACCGGCTCGGCCGTGCGTTTATAGAGAATCTGGCAGGTCTCGCCGATGGCCATATTCGGTCCCATCGACTCGATCACGACGCCGATGACTTGCCGCACCTTGCCGTACTGCCGAACGAGGTCGGCGCCGCGCAGGGTCTCGATGTACCGGTCGGCGGAGAAGGGCCGCGTTTGGGTATCCACGGCTTAACTCGCTTGCGCGGAAGGCATGTCGACGTCGCCGTTGGTCAGCGCGCGGCGCGCTTCGCGCAGTTGCGTCGAAACCTTGGCGTCGATCGTTCCCGCCTCCGTTTCGACCACGACGCCGCCGCGGTCCACGCGCTGGTCTTCGACGATGCGCAGGTGTTCGACGTCATTGCTGGCGGCAGTGCCTTCGCGATGCTTGCGCAGAATTTCGGCGTCTTCGGGATTGACGCGCACCGTGACGATCTCGCGGCCGACCAGCCGGGTGAGCGCGTGCCGGACGTTCTCGAGCACGACGTTCGGATCGATCGCTACGTGATCGTACACGACGCGTTCGGCGACGGCCATCGCCAGACGTACCAGCTCCGGCTCGGCCGTTTCGATGATCGTGGTGCGCTGCTCGCGTGCGTTCTCGATGAGCTCGTGCATCGCGGCGACGTCTTCTCCCAACTCGGCATAACCGGCGGCGCGGCCCGCGGCAACGCCCTCGTCGTGCCCGCGCACGCGTGCCTGCGATTCAATCTCTTCGACCCGCGCCGTGGCGCGCGCGACCATCTCTTTGGCGCGCGCCGCAGCGTCGCGCAAGATGCCTTCGCCGTCGCTGCCGGCCTTGTCGATCAGCGCTCGCGCATCCGCGCGGACCTGCTCGAAATCGACCTGCGGCTCGACCAGCTCGGCCTCGACGTGGCCGTTGCCGTTGAACATCGCGTCGTCGAACGCGAGTTCGTCGTTTGACGTACCGAACGCACCGAGTTCTGCCGCGATCGTCTCGAGCTCGCGTTGAATCTCCGGAACGACGAGTATGTACGCTTCCTTTACGAGCTTAGCGCCTTTTACAATCTTGCCCAAGGTACCGCGCTCTTAGACTAGCCGTTCGTCTTTGGCACCGCGTGCGATGACGATCTGACCGTTACCCCAATGTGCTTCGCACATCGGGGACCCCGTTGCTTTAACAGGCGCTCCGGTGCTGCGCACCTGCGCGCCCCCCAGCGGCGAAGCCGCCGGGGCCCCCACCGAAGAAAACGGGAAAGATACGGACACAGCCATCAAACGAGCCGTTCGTCTTTGGCACCGCGTGCGATGACGATCTGACCGTTTTCTTCTAACGTACGAATGACGTCGACGATCTGCTGCTGTGCTTTTCCGACTTCGCGCATGCGCGTCGGGCCGAGCAGCTCGATGTCTTCCTTGAGCATCGCCGAGGCACGCGATGACATATTCTTGTAGATACGCGCCAGCAAGTCGTCGTTGGAGACCTTGAGCGCGAGCGCCAGATCCTTGCCGTCGACTTCCTTGAGGATGCGCTGGATCGAGCGATCGTCGAGATTGGCGATATCCTCGAAGACGAAGAGCAGGTTCTTGACTTCTTGCGCCAGCTCGGGATCGCGTTTGGCCAGTCCGTCGAGGATGTTCTTTTCGGTCTCGCGGTCGACGAAGTTCATCACGTTGGCGAGCGACTGCACGCCGCCGGCCTTGGCAAAATCCGATCCGCTCACGAGCAGGCGGCGTCCGAGCAGTTCATCGAGTTGTTCCAAAACCTCCGGGGCCGTCTTTTGCAGGATGGCGATGCGCATCGCGACTTCGGCCTGCAGCTCGGGCGGCAGCGCCGAGAGCACCGCGCCGGCCTGTTCGGGCTGCATGTAGACCAAGATGAGCGCGATCGTTTGCGGGTGCTCGTCTTGAATGAACTGCAGCAGTTGTGCGGGCTCGGTCTTCTTGATGAGTTCGAGCGGATTGCCGTGCTTGAGTGCGGCGAAGAGCCGGCTCGTCATGTCGTCGGCTTGGCCCGCGCCGAAGCTGCGCTCCAGAATCTCCTTGGCGTACTCGATGCCGCCTTCGTTGATGTACTTGAGCGCGATCGCGCGCTGATACGCCTCTTGAATGACGGCGTCGCGCTTTTCGATCGGGACCGTCGTAACTTTGGCGATCTCGAGGACGATGCGCTCGACCTCGTCTTGGCGCAAGAACTTGAAGATCGTCGCCGAGAGTTCCAGGCCGAGCGTGATGATCAGGATCGCGGCCTTCTCGGGGCCGGAGATCTCGATCGCCGGAACTTCCGGGAAGGACATCATCGGCGGCTCGGTCGTGCCGACGCTGGAGAGATTGACGATCGGCGACTCCATCTATTCGGCCAGCCAGAGCTTCACGAGCTTGGCGATGCTGTCTGGGTTCTCTTGCGCGACCGTCGTCACGTACTCGATCATCTGCTCGCGAGTAAGATCCGCGGCGGAACGAATCGGTGCGGAGACGCCGGGCGCGCCTTCGAGCATCGGGTGCTCTTCGAAGGGCGGTAACTCTTCGGCAAGCGACGTATCGAATGCCGGAAGTTCCGTGGCAGGCGCGAACCGGCGGCGAGCGCGCGTCGCCAAGAGGCCCAACACGCCGAGCACCGCGACGCCGCCGAGCACGGCCAGTACCCAAACCGGGATGCCGAAGACCGTCGTCGTGACCGAGGACGGTGCGGTCGGCGCGAGCGCCGGATTGAACGGAACCGCTTCGACGGAAACTTGGTCGCCCTGCGCGAGATCCAAACCCGCGGCGGCGATGACGACGTTGCGAATTTGCTGGACGTTCGCCGGCGTCAACTGATACGGCGCGGCTGCGACGGCGAGCGGCGTACCGTTGGGCGCCGTCGTCACCGGCGACGAGTTCACCAGCACGGCAACGCTAGTCTGCGATACCTTCCCGGGCGCGTCGATGTGCTTGACGTTCTGCACTGAAATGTCGTAGTTCGTCGTCGACTTCGAGTGGTTGTACCGGTTGTTCTGGGTGGGCTGCGTCGCCTGATAGGTCCCGATGTTGCTGGTGGTGCCCGGAACGCCCACCGCCGGCTGCTGGCGCTGCGCCGTTCCGACGTTGGATTCGCGCTCGAGCTGTTGCGAAAGCACGGTGCCCTGCGGTGCGTACACCTTGCTCTCGGTCGACGTGGCGTCGAAGTCCATCTTGGTCGAGACGCGCGCGACGGCGCGTTTGGGACCGAGCGTGTCGTCGAGCATCGATTGAATGCTCTGCTGCAAGGCCGTCTCGTAGCGCTGCTTTGCCAGCAACTGTTCTTGCGTCATGCGCAGCGCGTCGGGCTGCGACGTGTCGCCGCTTCCCGTCGGACCGACGCCGGGCAGCAAAATGCGGCCGTCTTGGTCGACGATCGTCACGTTCTCGGGCTTGAGGCCTTCGACCGCGTTGGTAACGAGCATCGTGATGCCCTTGACCTCTTGTTCGGAGAGATCTTGTCCGGGCTTGGTCTTGATCGCGATCGAGGCCGTCGTCGGTTCCTGCGACGACGAGTAGAGCGATTGGTCGGGCGTCGCGATGTGCACGCGCGACGTTTCGACCGGATCGAGGCCGTCGATCGTGCGCTGCAGCTCGCCTTCGATCGCGCGCGTCTTGTCGAGCTTCTCTTGGAACTCCGTCATGCCGAAGTTCGTGCGGTCGAACAGCTCGTAACCGGTTCCCCCGCCTTTGAGCAGCCCGGATCCGGCGATTGCGACGCGTTCGTCGCTCAAGTTCTGATCGGGAACGTACACCGTCTTGCCGTCGGCGGAAAGCTTGTAGGGAATTTTGTCTTCCTTGAGCCGATTGGTGACGGCGGCGGCGTCTTCACTCGAGAGATTGGAGAACAGCGTCGCATATGCGGGCTGACGCCCCACATAAAGGTAGGCGAGCATGACGGCGGCGAGGACCACGATAATGCCGCCGGTGGCGGCGAGAACCCGAGTCTGCCGGTTTTGGGCTTCCCAGAGTGCGGCCAACCGGCCGCGAATATCGCCTAAAGTGGCAACAAAACGTTCCACGCGTTCTCTCTACTCTGTCTCGAGGCCGGCCTTGGCCCGCGGCGCCGGACGTCCATTTCCAACGCTACTATCCCGCCGTACAGTCTGCCGTGCGGTGGGATACTAACCCGGGTATCGGTCGCTTATACACAGCGTTTGAGTAAGATTTCGTAATCATTGTGCGAGTTGGTCCCGTTCTCGGCCAACCGATACCATCGTCACCGGAACCCCGAGCAGCTCCTCCAATCGGCCGACGTATCGACGAGCCGCTTCGGGAAGGTCGGCAACGCGCCGGCAGGCGCCGATCGGCTCGCTCCAGCCGTCCATTTCTTCGATCTGCAGCTCTAGGCCGGCATCGCCCGCGGCGCCGAAATCGGCGGACTCTCCGGCGAGGCGATACCCCGTGACGATGCCGATGCGGTCGAAGCCGCTGAGCACGTCGAGCTTCGTGATCGCGGCGCTGGTCAAACCGTTGAGCCGCACGGCGTAGCGCGCGGCGACCGCGTCGAACCAGCCGCATCGGCGTGGACGCCCGGTGACCACACCAAACTCACCGCCCTGTTTGCGCAGCCGTTCGCCGCGCTCGTCGAGTAGCTCCGACGGAAACGGTCCGCCGCCGACTCGCGTGCAGTAGGCTTTGACCACCCCGATGACGCTGCCGACGGCGGTCGGACCGATACCCAGTCCGATGCACGCGCCGCCCGCAATCGTGTGCGAGCTCGTCACGTAGGGGTAGGTGCCGTAACCGACGTCGAGCAGCGACCCTTGCGCGCCCTCGATCAGGACGCGTTTGCCCCTTTCGAGGCGCTCGTGAATGTACGCGACGCCGTCCACGATGTAGGGTGCGATACGCTCCGCGAGCGGTCCGCCTTGCGCGACGAACGCGCCGTAGGTTAGGCCGTTGCGACCGACCTTGTCGACGTAGGCGGGGCCGATGCCGCGGCCGGTGGTTCCGATGGCCTTGTCGCCGCGAGCCTTCTCGGCGTCGCGGTCGCGCTGCGCGTGTTCGGGCAAAACGACGTGGGCGCGGTCGGAGAGACGCACGCGGCGCGAGACGTCGATGCCGCGCACCGCGAGCCGATCGAGTTCTTCTAAGAGTCCGGTCGGGCTCACGACCGTGCCGCCGCCGATGAAGAGTTCGACGCGCTCGTTGAGCACGCCCGACGGAACGATCCGCAAGGCGAGCTCGGTGTCGCCGACAACGATCGAGTGGCCCGCATTATCGCCGCCGCCAAAGCGCGCCACCACGTCGTAATCTTTGGCATACAAGTCGACGATCCGGCCCTTGCCTTCGTCTCCCCACTGTATGCCTACGATAACGTCCGCTTTTGAAGACGACGTTAAGGATAGTTTATTCAGAACGAAATTCCAGGTCGCTCGTGTTGCCCATCGGGATCTCGTTGATGCCCTGGAACTGCGTCATGACGAACTCCGAGAAAAGTGCGTTCGGCCAGCCGAAATCTTGGCGCGTAAACTGTCGCGGATCGTCGGGATTGAACGATTCGTGCAGCAGGTGATCGCCGGGATCGCTTGCGAGCAGCTGCGACAGCACGTCTTGCTTCTCCGGCTGCGTGGTCGCGGTCATGCCCTCGACGATCATCGCGAGCGGCCAGATCCACCTCTCGGGCGTATGATAGCTGCCGATACCGCGCGCTTTCGCCCCCTGATAGAACGACGGATTATCTTGACTGAGCAAGAAGCGGCGTGTGTTGTCGTAGTACTTGTCGCTGGGCGTCGTGTAGCCAAAGTACGGCGCCGCCAGCAGACTGGGAATGTTCGCGTCGTCGGTGAGAATCGCGTGGCCTAAACCGTCGACTTCATAGGCGTAAATGTAGCCGTATTTCGGCACCAGCACCAAGCCGTAGGTCTGGATGCCCTGCTGCACTTCGTCGCGCAGCGCCTTGGCTTCGCGCGCTTTGATGACGTTGTGATAGACGTCGCGCTCGATCTCGGCCATGTCGCCCAGTGCGACCACGGCGAACATTTCTGAGGGGATCAGGAAGTTATACTTGCAGGCATCGTCGGACGGACGGAAGCCCGTCCAGATCATGCCCGTATACCCGACCGGATTTCCCTTGCCGTCGTTGGGCAGCTCTTTATGCGTGTAGCTCGAGCCGCGCGGATGATCTTGTTCGCGCTGCATCGTCGCCAGCACGCTGTCGAGCGACTTGGAGAAGTCGCCGGTAAAGATCGACGAATCGCCGGTCGTCTTCCAGTAACTCCACGCGAGCGTAACCGGATACGCGAGCGAATCGAGCTCGAACTTCTGCTCCCACACCCGATAGTCGAGCGTATAGGCGTTCGCATAGGGATCGATCTGCAGGTACTTAGCCTCGCGCGCAATGATCGCGCGCAGCAGGGCCCTAACGTCGGGATCGTCCTTGGCAAAAAACAGATACGGCCGTACTTGCGCGCTCGCATCGCGCAGCCATTCGGCCGGGATGTCGCCCGTCTTTACGTACGCCGTTCCATCCGGTGCGTACTCGGCGAGTTTGCTCGTGTCGAGCAGCGCCGCGCGAAACATCTCTTGCAAATGCTGATCGGGACTGCGATAGTCCGCAGCCGCTTGTTCGATCGAGCGCAGCTCCAGCGCCGGCGACGGTACGGTCGCCAATACCATCAACGTGGCAAAGAGTAATGCCACCCGTCTTATCATCTTACTCACGCAGGCCAAGTCCCGTGGGCATAAAGCGCCGGTAACTCCCGATACCTTCCTAGATAGTCGAGGCCGTAACCCACAACGTAAACGTCAGGCAGTTCGAAGCCTCGATACTTGATTTCAATATCGGCAATTCTCCGGTGGGGCCTATCTAGCAGCGTACAGACCGCCAGAGAGACTGGACGGCGGCCAAGCAGGCTCTTTACGACGTACTGTAAGGTCAAGCCCGTATCGACGGTGTCGTCCACGATCACGACGTGCCGCCCTTCGATCGAGATCGCGCAGTCCTTAAGGAAGGCGATTCCCTCGCCGTCCCCATAGCGGTTGACCGAGATAACGTCGATCTCGCACGGAATCGTCAACGCCCGCGACAGGTCCGCTAAGAAGGGGGCCGCAGCGCCGAGGAGGCCGACTAAGACGGGGACGCTACCGGCGTAATCGTGGGAAATGGCCGCGCCGATCTCTCGGACGCGGCCGGCAATAGCGCCGGCGTCGAAGAGCGGCTCCCCGATCATGACGCTCGCGCCGAACGGGAGAAAAGCCGCTCGACGTCGCGGCGCGTGAACAGCTTCACGTTGACCTGGGGATGGCTCGAGCGCAGCAGTCGCACCTTGCGGTTCTTTCGGGTATTTCGCACCGGCTTAGCTACCGTGAGCTCGATGTAGAGATCGTACTCCGGCAGATAAAAGTCCGGCGTGAAGAACTCAACGGCTTCGCCCCGATCGTTCCAAGAAATCGGAAACGTCCGCGGTTCGTACTGCCAAGGAACGTGATAGAAGTCGAGGAGCCGCGCGAGCTCGGCTTCACTCGCATGCGCGAAAGGCGCCCGTGACATTGCCACGGACCGATATCTACGACGCGCCCGGCCCAAACGCCTTCGGAAAACGCAGGATAGACCTTGCGCCGTAAGCGTTCAAAGAAACGGAGCCTCGCGTATGTGTGCTGCCTTGAAGCGCAAGACAAAGCGTGCGCCGCCAAGCAGCGACGTGTCGACTGCGACGTCACCGCCGGCGCGCGTGACGATCGCCTTGACGACCGCGAGACCGATACCGGTTCCGCAACGGCGCATTCCACCGCCCCGAAAGCCGAGCCCGAAGATCGCGTCCCGCTCGTCTGCAGCGACTCCGGGCCCGTCGTCGTCGACGATCGCGCACAGGAACGGACCGTCGCGCACGCATTCAATCGTGACGTTGCCGCCCTCGCGACCGTGCTTGATCGCGTTTTCCACGACGTTGAGCAGTGCGTGCACGCACTCGTCGCCGTCGATGCGCGCATGCGCGTTCGGCAGCAACCGCGCGCGTATCGTGACGTCGCGTTGCCGGGCGAGCGGCAATACCGCGTCGACCGTCGTCCGGACTTGCTCGGCGAGGTCGCAGCAAGTCTCTTTACCGCTCGCAGAAAGATCCAGCATCGAAAACTTCAGCATTCCTTCGACGAGCCGTCCCAGCCGCAGCGTCTCACGCCTCGCCGTCTCAAGAAAACGCCTCGTCGTTAGCGCATCGAGTTCGCCGCCGTCGAGCAGGGTTTCGATGTAGCCGCGAATCGACGTTAGCGGCGTGCGCAGTTCGTGCCCAAGGGTCGCAAGCATCGCGCGGCGTTGCGCGCGCCGATCGTCGTCGTTGGTTCGGCGCTCGCGCATTACGGAGCGCCGAGAACCCCAGGTGCCGGCGGCATGTTCCGAGCAGTGCCCACGGATTGGCAGCCGGCGACGACCCACCATTTGACTGCCAAGCAAGGGTCTCCACTCTTGCGTCGATAACCCAAGGGAGGTCGCGGAGCTTCAGGTTCCGAGGAGGACTCGTTCAATGGTGCACGTTTTCAAGCGCCGGCGCTCGGTCATTTCTCTCGCGTGCGCACTCGCACTCGCAAGTTGCACCGGCGCGCCGATGTCGCTGCCTCCTTCAGCTCCATCAACGGCGACTTCGAGAACGCCCTCTTCAGGCACGTCACAACATCGTGCGCGCGAGCGAGTGACGATTCACGTTCGCATCCCCCGCCGGCGGCGCCGGGCGCATTACGTTTCGCCGGCCACCAAGGGTATGGGGCTCGCGTTAAGCGGGACGTCCAACGTGAACGTGGCGGTCGGATTGACGCCGACCTCTCCCGGATGTAGCCTCGTCGACAGCACGATTCACTGCACGGTCAGCGTGTCGTTGCCGGCGGGCGCCTACACGGGCAACGTCACGACGTACAATGTGGCGCCGGTAAGTGGGGCATTTCCGGTTTCGGCAAAGCCGCTTTCCTCCGCGTCCAACGTCTCCCTTACCGTTGCCACGGGCATGGCGAACCACTTTGATTTCACGCTCCAGGGCGTAGTGAGCTCGCTGCACGTCGCCGGTTTGCCGGCAGGCACGCAAGGGACGCCGTTGACGCCGCAATCCTTTAGCGTCACGGCAAAAGACGCCGGCGGCTATACGATCGTCGGAACCTATAAGAGTCCCATCACGGTCTCCGATAGCGATACCAGCGGCGCGACGACAATCGCAACATCGGGATCCGACCATCCTCCGAGCGGAAAGATGCTCAGCTCGAGCGATGGGATCACGCTGAGCTACACGGGCGCGGCTCTCGCATCGGCGACGATCGGCGCGACCTCCTCGGGTGCCACTTCGGGAAATGCAACCTTCACGCCGGCTGCGCCGGCCGCACCGACGCTGACCAGCGTCAGCACGGCCTATGGCCAGACGGGAACGACCGTATCGCAGACGCTGACCGGTACGAACTTTACTCCGCTAGGCACTACCATCAACGTGAGTGGCACGGGCATCACGCTCCAAAGCGTCCAAGTCGTCAACGCAACGACCATCACAGCAAGCTTCGTCATTGGGGACGCCGCCTCGACGAGTCTACGTAGCGTCTCCGTAACGACGCCCGGCGGAACGACGCCGGCGCGGCCGTTCGGGATCTACAGTCAAACTAGTGAGGTCACGCTCTCGTCGGATTCAAATGCGGGGAGCGCCGGGCAAGGTGCGGGAACCAGCGGCGACCTGCGTTATGCGATGAATCAGGCAAACGGGAATCCCGGTACGCTCATCACGTTTAACTGCGGCACGCCGTGCACGATCACGCTGAGCGGCCCGCTCCCGCTCATTTCGGCCAACATGATTCTCGACGGCAGCACGTTCGGTAACGTTATCATCGACGGCAATTCGACGTATCGCGCGTTCTTCGTCGACACGGGCAGCGTCACGTTTGCGAATCTGCAGATTCAGCACGCGTCGGCAACCGGCGGCGCCGGCGGTACGGTGGCCGCCAATGGAAATGGATCCAGCGGCGGCGGCGGTGCGGGCCTAGGCGCCGGCATCTTCGTCAATCAAAGCGGCGCTCACGTCAACGTCGTCAACGATTACTTCCTCAACGATGCCGTTACCGGCGGCGCCGGCGGCGCCGCGACGGAATCGTCGAGCAACACAACGGGCGGTGGCGGCGGCGGCGGTCTGAACTTCGGCGGCGGTACCGGCAGTGGCGGATACGAAAGCGGTGGTGCCGGCGGCGGCGGCTTCTTTGCGATCGGCTCGAACGCGCCGGACCCAAGCATTCCGAATGCGAACGGCGGAGACGGGGGTGCCGGCGGCGGTGGCGGAGGCGGGGGCTTCATTTATTCTCCCGATATGTACACATCGAGCACCGGCGGCGCCGGAGGTAGCTCATATAGCACCAACAACTCAAGCCCTGGGAGTTCGGGCGCAGCGGCGAACATCGGCTCCGCCACGGGCGGCGCAGGCGGCTTTGGCGGCGGTGGCGGCGGCGGCGCGATGTCCAGCAGCGGGGGCGCCGGCGGTTTGTTTGCCGGCGGCGGAGGCGGTCAGACCGGCGGAGCCGGCGGAGCCGGCGGCGGTGGCGGCGGCAGCAAAGGCGGCACTGGGGGAACCGGCGGAAGTCTCGCGACGATTAGCGGCGGAAACGGAAGCGCGGTCTTTGAGGAAAACTACGGCGGCGGCGGAGCGGCGGCCGGACCGGCAATCTTCATGAACGCAGGCGTACTGTTCACCAGCAACAGCGGCGCGCAAGGCGCGGCGGCGACCGGAGGCACGGCGACGAGTCCCGCAACGGCGGGCGGCGACGATGCGACACCCGTTTTCAACTTCCAGGGCACGGTAAACGCCTCGACCACGGCCGGGCCGGTTTCAAGCGCACTCTCCAGCTCGATGCCCGCGGCCCGTATACGCAGCGCGCAGCGCGAACGCCGTCGATTTCAGCGCCCTATGCGGTCCCGCTAAGAACGACTGGCGTTGCGACCTAACGTCTGATGAACTTGTAGCCGGCGTTGGCTGCGAACAGATTACGGGGCGGAGCTGATCTTAAATTTGGTCGGCGGGATCTTCTTGATGCAGCTCGTGTCCGCCCGGGTCAAGTTGTCGAAGAAAGACTGCGCGATTGAGAAAGCACACGCATTCGCCTCGGCGGAGGGACTGCCGTATGCGACGTGGGCAATGTTGGGTATGGTCATGACGGTCGAGTTCGGCAGCGTTCGCGCAACATAGGCACCGAACGATGCCGCAGTTTGAGCGTCGTACTGCGCAGACACGACGAGCGTCGGAATTTTGCTGTGCGTTACGTCGCGTACTGTGGAAGCAACGGCGGGTACCTTCCAAACGGCGCAGTTCTCACGCATGAACTGCAAATTGGGAGCGTTGTGCCAGATGGAAAGCGAGAACATGGGGAACGCATCGCGGCCGGAGTTCACGACGTCTGCTTCGGTTTCGTATGGCACCCATTCGCCGCACGAAACGCCGTTGAAGAGGCCGTAACTCAGCACCCCGATGGCGGCAGGATTGAGTTTGAGCTGCGCCCACGTCGACGCAATAAACGTTGCATCGCCGTTAGCGAGCGCGTCGATCGCGGCGGGCACCTCGCCCGCAATATGCGATCCGGGTGACACCGCCCACTGCAGCAGCATCCCGCCACTGACCATCACGTCCACCTTGCCGGTATGCCCGGGCACCGTGACGCTGAATGTCTTGGGTGAGGCTTCGTACTGGTTAACGAGCTGCTGGAACGTACGGGCGATATCGCCGTAGCGTTGGTGGCACGCCGTCTGTTCGCCGCAAGCTTTGAAGATTGCGTCGAGCCCTTCGGCAGCGCTAGGCCACGAAGCTACGCCACCGGCAAGCGACGGAGGAAAGATGCCGTCGATCCCAACCGCGCGGATGCCGCCGGGATGCATGCGCATGTAATTTAGCGCGAGATCGGTTCCGTATGAGATCCCGTAAACATTCCATTTCGCAACGTGCAGAGCAATTCGCAGCGCTTCCATATCGTCGGAACTTTCCAACGTGTTGTAGGCGCCGAGATCGGACGTTTCCGCGGAGAGCTCCCCGCGGCACTTGCGCGTTGCAACCGCGTAGGCTTTTCCGGTCGCTGCAGCGTCGAACGGCATGTTCAGCGTCTCTTCGGCCAAGCGATCCACGACGTCGCACGTGAGTTTAGGTTGAGCGGTGTAGGTGCCGCGCTGCGACATAAAGATCACGTCGCGATTTTTATTGAGCTTGCCGGCCATTGCCATCGGAATCTCGGTCAGTGCATCGTCGCCGGGACCGCCGGCAAGCCAGACGATCGGGTCGCTCTTCGGTTTTGCCGACGCTGCCTTCACAATGGCGACCGACAGCGTAATCGTACGGCCGCTTGGATGACGGCGGTCTTCGGGAACAACGAGCAGCCCGCAGCGCGCAGTGCTCAGCTCGGGAATCGGCTGCGGCGTCTTCGGGCACGGGGCGGAGACAAACGACGACGCGCTTGCCGTCGGCGCCGGAGTAGCCCCCGAACTGCCGTTGCATCCTACGAGCACGCAGGCCAAAGCGATAAGCGGCATGAGAAATCTCATCGAGCGTTGACTCCTGCCTCATGGGCGGCGCATGCGGTGTCGACCGAGCGCGGGTGCGACAGAAACGATTGGAAAATGCGCTGAGCGCAGGGAGATTGTGCGATTACCCAATGGCCGACGCCCTGGATGACCACGTAGGTAGAGTTCGGCAACGTGTCTGCCGCGTATCGACCCCACTTCGCCCCAGTTTTTGCGTCAATCGCGCCCGATACCACCAAGGTCGGAATCGTGCTGCGTACGCGAACTCGCTGCGAGGCGGGTCCCTCCGGAACGCTCCAAACTTGGCATAGCCTGTGGAGGAATGGGAGTTGCGGCGCATTGATGAGGACCGAATCCGGCAACGTTGGAAACTCGCGCCGTCCGGCTTGCAGAATATCGGCCGGCGATCCGTATGGCTCCCATTCGCGGCAGATAAAACTGTTCGTCATCCCAAGCGCTTGCTCCGGAACTTCTGCGACTCCGGCGCCGGCCGCGCGTATCTCCAAGAACGTTTTTGGATCGCCGTTAGCCAGCCGGTAGAGCGCCGCCGGCAGGTCCGTCGCTTTCGGCTTGTTGGCCACAAGCATGTTGACGATCGTGCCGCCGTCCAGAATCACTTTTACCGCAGGTCCGCCGTGCGCCGGAACGACTCGAGCGACGATCGGATGCGCCTCCAATTGCTGTACGATCTTAATGAACGTCGGCATCAGCTGGGGATATTTACCGGCGCAGGCGGGTTGCGCGTAGCACTGATTAAAGACCGCGGTAATTCCCTCGTGAAGGCTACTCCACGTCCAGGGAAGGCTGACGATATTTGGCGGAACGACCGAATCGATAACGGCGTTTCTGATGCCGGCCGGATGATCGCGCAGTAAGGATAGCGCCAAATCTGTTCCGTACGAGTATCCGTAAACGTTCCATTCACGGATGCCGAGGACTTTTCGAAGGTCGACGACATCCTGTTCGTTTTCCGTCGTGTTGTACTGGCTAAGATCGACACCTTGATTGACCAGGCGCCGATGGCACGCCGCCGTCGCGTTCGCTTGCGCGCGCCCCGTCGACGGCGCGTCGTACACGAGGCTGATTTGGTGCGCGTAGAATCGGTCGAGCTCGGGGCAGTTCAAATCGGGGTCATCGTACAGCGTTCCACGCTGATCGATCACGATCGTGTCGCGATTACTGTTAATGCCGGCATGCACTAAGAAAGGAATGTCGAGAATCGCTGCTTCGCCGGGGCCGCCGGCCAAGAATAGAATCGAATCCGGTTTGGCGTGCTTCGAGCGCGCGCGAACGATCGCGACTGCTATGCGGATGACCCGGCCGTTGCGAACGGAACGATTTTCCGGCACGACCAAGAATCCGCAGCGCGCATTCTGCAGCTCGGGAATAGGCTCGGGAGTCGTCGGACATGCTGCCGCTTCGAACCGAGGCGTCGCACTTGCGCCAGACGTGCGGGGAACCGAGGATTGTCCGGAGCACGCCACAATCGCAAACGCAGCCAAAACGACGGCGTGTGAGAAGCGGTTACTTATATTACCGGCTCGACCCCCGCGCTTCTCCAGAATATCCAGGAGCTTTTCTTGACGGATTGCTTCATCTTCGGTCAATTCCGCACCCACTCGCACTACCGTTTCACGCTTGTCTGCATCATCATTATTCAGGAACGAATGAACTCCAAAGTAATGCCAAGCCACGCATCGACAAACTCAGGACTTGGCTCCGTAGTCGCATCATTCGCCGCTCCGCTCTGCGCTCCGTCCCCTACGAAGGCATCAATGTCCGGCCTAAATCCACGGCAGCCTTTTTTAACGCTGGATTTGGTTTTTCAATGTCGCGGCGGATAAAGCCGGCGGCAATGCGACCTCCTATCAGGCGGTCGCCGGCAGCGCGGTTGCCCACTATTCAAAGCCGCTAAACGCCTTGTCGAACATCCAGCGCCGCCCGAACGCCCTTCAAGGCGAAAGCCGGAATCTCAAACCGCAACGGCTTTCCCCGAACCGTCGCACACCCGGGCATGGAAGCGCAACCTTTGTTGGGTTTTCGCTGTTTACAAGGCTGTAAGTTATGATAAATACCCTTTCTCCCGTTGGCGCCCTTACCATACGGCCGGCTTCCAATGGCCCAGACTCTTCGCATCGCACCGAGCCGGTCTACGGGGGCTATGCTAATGGGCGCGGCGACATCGTCCTTTTCGGCAAAGACCTTGCGTATCGCGTCAACTTCAAGTACAAAAGCTTACAGCAGCGACCGCAACTGAACGAAGGTGCGCAGGCACGCTACGATGCGACGGAGCCCGGCAATCCCTTCAACTACTGCAATAAAGCATTCCACCGGTTGCACAACGATCAAATCGCCGAAATCTGCACGTCCGGCCCGTTCAAGCTGTCCGGCAGGTAACTCCGCACCCGCGCAAGGGCTTTCGATACGGTTCCTGCACCACGAAGGCGAGGAGGCGATTCGCGCAACTGCTCGGAAGGGCCCTACATCCCCGATCCGTGTACCGTCGCGACGGCGATGTTCAGCGCGGTTAGGGTCGGGCGAATTTGTAGCCATGGCCGTGAACGGTGCAAATAACGTCGCGCAAGCCACATTGCTTTTCGAGCACGTCACGCAGGCGATAGATATGCACGTCGACGGTACGCTCGTCGCCGGCGAAATCGAACCCCCAAACTTTCTGCAGCAGCCGTTCGCGCGAGAACGCGACGCCGGGATTG